>CAIQIY010000620.1 GCA_903871975.1 uncultured Chloroflexota bacterium
GGCAGATGCGCTCGATGCGCAGCAGCAGGCCGGCAAACCGCGTGTTGCCTTCGGGCTGGACGGCTTCCTGCAAGGCGTTGAGGTGCAGGATCAGCGCGTCGGCTTCGATCATCGCGACGGCCCGGCGACATTCATCGACGCCATAGCCGTAGTTGAGCTGCACAGCGCCGAGGTTGGCGAGCAGCGGAATGCCCGGCGCGACACGCCGCACCTGGTAGGTCTCGGCGACGGTCGCGTCGCGGATGGCGGCACGCTGCGAGCCGACGCCCATCGCGATGCCCAGCGTCTCGGCGGCTTCGGCCAGCGCGAGATTGATGCGCCGTACGTCACGCGCGCCACCGGTCATCGAACTGATCAGCAGCGGCGCACGCAGTGCCTTGCCCAGAAACGTGGTGCTGGTGTCGATGGCGGCGAGGTCGAGCTCGGGGAGCGCCTCGTGTGGCAGCCGATAGGCGTCGAAGCCGGCGCCGATACCCTTGGCTGCGACGTCTTCGTGGAGGACGATGCGCACGTGGTCGAGCTTGCGGCTCGCCGTCGGATCAGTGTCGGCCATCGGGTGTCGCTCGCTCCTGTGCGCCGGCGCGATTGCGCCGCCGTCATCCTACGGGGCACCGCGCCGGCTGTCAAGCATGCGGTGTTCCGGGCCAGGGCCTGCCGGTGGCGTGCAGGCCAGGTTCGAGTGTCGGCGCGCACCTGGCTGCGACGAGCGCGTCGTGTGGCGTGATAGAATGGGCGCGGGTGGGGCGTGCCGCCCGAAGACGGTGGTGGCGGAGATGTCGGCGGGAGCGGCGCGTCGTTCATCGCCGGAGATCGCCTGGCCCGCGCACGGTGACGGCGCCGAAACGCTTGGCATTCCGGCGCCGCTGATGGTGGGCCCCCAGGGATTCGAACCCTGAACCAATTGATTAAGAGTCAACTGCTCTACCGTTGAGCTAGAGGCCCGACGCGGCAGAGTGTAGCACAGGTACCCGGAATGTGCAACTGGCAGAGGACGTGAATGCTCCAGGAGTTTGTGCACGAACCCACATCGCAGCTGGCGATCGAACCGGGAGTCATCGATCTGAGCTGGGGCCACGTCGACCCGCAGCTCTTGCCGGCAGTGGCGCTGCAGTCGGCGGCGCTGGCAGCGCTCGCGCGGCCGGGTGCGATCGCGCTCGGATACGGACACGAACGAGGCTCGGCGATGCTGCGCGCGTGGCTGGCCGAGCGCATCACCCGCCACGAGGGGCGGGCGCCGCGCCCGGCCGAACTGATGCTCACCGGTGGCACCTCGTCGGCGATCGATCAGGTGTGTACGTTGCTGACACAGCCGGGCGATGTCGTCCTCGTCGAGAGCCCGACCTATCATCTGGCCGTGCGCATCCTGCGCGACCATCCGCTGGAGCTGTGGCCCGTGCCGCGCGACGCCGCGGGCATCGATCCGGCGGTCGTGGCGCACCTGCTGCACCGTGCTGCGGCCACTGGCCGGCGGGTCGCATTCCTGTACACCGTGCCGACGTTCCATAATCCGACGGGCAGCTCGTTGACACCGGCGTGTCGCGAGGCGTTGCTGGCGCTGGCGGCTCGTGAGCGCCTGCTGATCCTGGAGGATGACGCGTACCGCGATCTCTCGTTCGCCGGGCCCGCCCCGGCGTCGCTGTGGAGCGGCGATGCGGCCGACACGGTGGTGCGCCTCGGTTCGTTCGCCAAGACGGTGGCGCCGGCGCTCCGGCTGGGGTGGATGACGGGCCCGTCGGCGCTGGTCGGCCGGATCGCCGCGTGCGGCACGCTCGACAGTGGCGGTGCCGCCAGTTTCTTCAGTGGCATGATGGTCGCCGAGTATTGTGCCGCGGGCGAGTACGAGCGTCAGGTTGCGCGGCTGGTGGCCGCATACCGTGCGCGCGCTGCAGCGCTGGTGACCGCGCTGACACCCGTGCTGTTGCCCGGCATGCGCGTACAGCCGCCAGCCGGTGGGTTCTTCGTCTGGCTCGAGCTGCCGCATGGCTTCCCGCTGGCGGCACTGGGCCGCGCCGCGGCCGCGCAGCAGGTAGCCGTGCTCGATGGCGCGCGTTTCCATGTGCATCCCGCCGAGCGGCCGGCACTGCGCATGGCGTTCAGCCTGTATGATGTCCCCGACTTGCTTGAGGGTGTCGCACGCCTCGGGCGTGCATTTGCACGGCTGAATGAGGTGATGGAGTGATCGATGCGACCGCGTGAGCGCGTATTGGCCTGGGTCGAGGCCTTCAATCGCGCCGATGTAGTGGCGCTCGCGGCGATGTATGCCGACGACGCGGTGAACCACCAGGTCGTGCAGGCGCCGGTCGTGGGGCGTGCCGCCATCGCCGCGATGTTCGCCGACGAGTTCGCCAGCGCCACGATGGTGTGCCTGGTCGAACAGGTCTTCGAGGATGGCGAATGGGCCATCCTCGAGTGGCGCGACCCCCTCGGGCTGCGGGGGTGCGGGTTCTTTCACGTGCGCGATGGCCTGATCGTGTTCCAGCGTGGCTACTGGGACCGGCTGGGGTTCTTGCGCATGCACGGGTTGCCGTTGCCCGACGCGTGAGCGCGCGATTACCCTGCACTCGTGCGCATCGCCGACACAGCACGGGCGTGTGCCGCGCCTGTGGCATCACCAGGCCGGCATACGCCGCCGGATCATGCGGGCCCTAGCCCCGGGGATCCGACTCGCCGGCTTCGTCGATCAGTCGATGGCCATAGCCGAGCCAGGCACCCAGTCGGCGTGGATCGTGGCGCAAGCGCTCCAGCACCTCGCCATACGCCTGCTCGGCCGCAACACCATAGGGCAGGCGCGCGTCGGCCAGGCGCCGGCCCACGCGCCCGGCCCCATCGCCCGATGTCGTGTGCCGGTCGAGCAACAAATCGGCGACCACCTCGAGCTCGCCGCCAAGTGCGCGCACCACGCCCAGCAGCAACGCCGCGCCCACGCTGGTTCGCCCCGACTCGAGGCGCTGGATCTGCGACTCGTGGACATCGAGTTCCACGGCCAGTTCGATCTGTGTCATGCGGCGGAGCTCGCGTAACCGCCGGAGGTATGCGCCAACCGCGACGTTGCCCATTGATCCGTCCGTTTGCCGCCATCGCGCGCCCGGCTCGGGGTGCTGCCGACGATCACTGCCGGCCGTTCGCCGGCCACCGGGTTGCACGATGTGCCGCGTGGCGGACCCGACCACGCCGGGCAGCTGCCACGTTGCGCTGAGCATACGTGGTAGCACCGCCGTGACGTACCGCAGATCAGCCGGAATCCCACGGCAGATGTGCAGTATTTGCCCGGAACGTCTACCGACATGCGGTATGATCGTGGCAGCGGTGGCCGCACGACGGGGCTGCTGCTGGCTGCATCAAGCGATGGGAGGACCCGATGAACCCCGTGGAGACACTCACCTACCTCCAGAAGGTCGTCGATCGGATGCTCGGCAAGAGCCCGCGCATCTCGGACCGTCAGGTGATGATTGCGGTGCTGCGCACGCTGGCAGATCGCGAGGAGCGGCGTGCCGGCTTGAGCGACGATGACGACGCTCCGCCGCCGATGTCGGTGACGAGCAGCGCCTGAGACGTTGGTGTCGACCGCCGGCAGTGCTATACTGGCTGCGGGTTGGCCGCGTGGATGGGATGGCGGACCATGTCGCTCGACGCTGTCGTCGCCGGGCATGTGTGCCTCGACATCATTCCGGCGTTGCCGCGTGGTGCGCGGTTTGTGCCGGGGCAGATGATCGAGATTGATGGGACTGGCTTTGCGGCCGGCGGAGCCGTGGCCAACACCGGTGTCGCATTGCACCGGCTGGGGGTGCGCGTGCGCCTGGTCGGCCGTGTCGGCGCCGATCACTACGGCGATCTGGTGCAGCAGATTCTGGCCGGGCACGCAGCCCACCTCGCCGAGGCGTTGTACCGCGACCGCACCACCGCCACGGCGCACACGTACATCCTGAGCGTGCCCGGTACCGATCGCGTGTTGGTACACCATGCCGGCACCAATGCGACGTTTCGCGGCACCGATGTGAGCGATGCCACGCTCGCCGCGACGCGCGCACTGCACCTCGGCTACCCGCCGACGCTCGAGCAGCTCTACCGCGACGACGGCGCCGGCACCGTGGCGCTGCTCGGTCGCGCCCGGGCGGCTGGCGTCACGACATCGGTCGACATGACCCAGATCGATCCGGCCGGTCGCACTGGCGCC
>CAIQIY010000621.1 GCA_903871975.1 uncultured Chloroflexota bacterium
AGTGCCGCCAGCGCCCGTCGGCGATCGCGCGCTCGACGGCCCAGAAGCCCCACGGCACCATCGCGGTGGCGCCGGTGTGATGCGGGAACGGCAGCCATTGCAGCAGGTAGCCGCTGAGCATGTACGCCGCACCAGCCAGCGTCGCCGGCCCGGCACCCAGCCCGATGCGCCTGGTGAACAGGAACGTCCCGACGCCGGCGAGCAGCACCTGGATGAACGCATACCAGCCGTAGGCAGACTCCAATGGCAGCACGAGAAACACCAGGCTCGGCGGGTAGAAGAAGGCCAGCTGCCCATCGGCGAGCAGCGGCGTGCCGGTGAGTACTGCCGGATTCCACAACGGCCAGGCACCCTGCTGCACCAGCTGGTTGGCCAGCACGCGCCGCGGGTATACCTGGGTGATGGGATCGGTGGCCAGCGGATTGACCAGGTCGGCGCGCTCGTAGGAGAAGCGCCAGGGGTGCAGATGCAGCAGCACGTCGAGCGGCAGCAACACATTGCCGGGGATCAGCGCGCGCCACAGCAGCACCAGCGCGATCGCCATCAGCACCACCATGGGGAGCCACTGCCGCGCAGACGCCGCCAGGCGTGCGCTGCCGAACCATTCTCCGGGCCGTGTTGCCACAACGCCTCCGCATCGATGGGCCACTCTCGTCGCGCCATTCTACTATGCCGCGCCGGTGCGCCCGACGTCGCGGCGCTGCCCGAACCAACCGCGCCGGTCCAGAATGACCGCAACGCACCCATCCGGCGCGATTCACAGCTTCCTCACACCACCTGAACACCATCCTCACAACTCCCGACTACGATGCGGCCATGTCGTCAATCAACCGCCCAGCGTACGACCGGGTCTCACCATCGGAGAGGAGCCACCACATGCCTCGTGCCGCATCTGCGCTCGCCGCCGCCGCCGTCCTCGTCGCCATCGCCGGAGCCATGTTCTTGTCGGCGCCGGTCAGCGCCGCCCGCGCGCCAGCACCGGCGCCGGCCGCCCCGCCTCCGCCTGCCGGCGGTGGCGCTGGCGTGCTGCGGGTCAATTGTGCCGCATCGCACACTGCCGCCGTCGATCCGATCGTCATGCCCGGGCACACCGGCATGAGCCACATGCACCAGTTCTTCGGCAATCGTGCCACCGACGAGAACACGACTGCCGCGACGCTGCGTTCGTCGCCGGCGACGACCTGCTCGGATCGTGCCGATGGCTCGGCCTACTGGGTGCCGACGCTGCTCGCCAACGGCACCGCCGTCGCCCCCACCGTCGTCGAGGTGGCCTACCGCAAGACGGTGCGCGGGCGCGTCGTCGCGCATCCGGCCGGGCTCAAACTCATCGCCGGCGACTCGCGTGCCACGACCGCCCAGCCGACCAGCATCGTGTCATGGAGCTGCACGGGCTCGCGTGCCGCCGGCACTGCCACGCCGCCGGCCTGTGCCGCGCGCCAGAACCTGGTCGCAACCATTCGCTTCCCCGAATGCTGGGATGGCGTGAATCTCGACTCGACCGACCACAAGAGCCATCTGCGCTATGCCAGCGCCGGCGCCTGCCCGGCCGGCACGGTGGCGGTGCCACAACTCGAGCTGCGCGTGATCTACCCGCGCCCGGCGGCGACGGCCACGCTGACGCTGTCGTCGGGGTCGATCCTGTCGATGCACGCCGACTTCTTCAACGGTTGGGAGCAGCGGCGCTTCGCCCGGTTGATCGGCGCGCTGCGCTGATCCCGCCCTGCACCCACGACACGGCGCCGCGGGAGGCTATCCCGCGGCGAGCCGTCGTGACTGGGCGGAATCTTCACCATCGCGGATCGTCACCACTGCCTCATTCGCCTCTGCCGCGCCTGCCGCCGATGCGCTATACTGTTGCATCATGCAGGCCACTGCGGTCGCGTGCCGCGATGAGTCTGCCGGTTGGGCGGCGCGGCGTGGCGCCGGCCGGGACACCAGGGGGCATCGAATGACACAGCAAACGAAGATGCTGCTCATCGTGGTGGGGGCGATCGTCGCCCTCGTCTGCGGTGCGTGCGGCCTGCTCGCCCTGATCGCCGGCAGCACCCCCGAAGGCGGTACGCCGTCGTTGCCGGGAAGTGCCGGGCTCGAGATCAGCATCGCCTACAGCCCCGAGAAGGAAGGTTGGCTGACCGAGCGCATCGAGGCGTTCAATGCCAGTGGCGCCACCGTCGACGGTCAACCCGTCCGCGTCGTCGGCCTCAATCGCTCGAGCGGCGCCGCCCGCACCGAGATCAAGAATGGCCAGCTCGACGTCACCGTGTGGAGCCCATCGGCGTCGACGTGGCTGGAGGTGCTCAAGTACGAGGGTGGCAACCCCGACGTCGCCGTCTCGAATCGCCCGCTGGTCCTCACGCCGGTCGTCATCGCGATGTGGCGACCGATGGCCGAAGCGCTCGGCTGGCCCGGCACACCGATCGGCTGGCGGCAGATGCTCGAGCTGATCAACGACCCCGAGGGCTGGGGGCGCTACGGGCACCCCGAATGGGGCCGTTTCTCGTGGGGCCATACCGATCCCGAGATCAGTACGACCGCGTTGTCGACGCTGCTGGCCGAGTTCTACGCCGCCGCCGGCAAACAACGCGATCTGACCGTCGCCGACATCGAGCGCCCCGCGAGTCAGCAGTTCATCCGCGACCTCGGCAAGGGCATTCGCCACTACGGCTACAACACGTTGGTGTTCAGCGAGAACATGCGCAAGTTCGGCATGAGCTACATCTCGGCCTTCCCGATGGAAGAGATCACGCTCATCGACTTCAACAAGAACAAGAATCCGCCGACGCCATTGGTGGCGATCTATCCGGCCGAAGGGACGTTCTGGCACGATAACCCATACATCGTGATGGCGAGCGCCACGCCGGCCCAACAACAGGCGGCCGAGCAGTTCTTCGTCTTCCTGCAGAGCGTCGAGAGCCAGAAGCTGGCGATGGACGCCGGCTTCCGCCCGGCGAACATCGATGTGCCGCTGGCCGCGCCGATCAGCCCGGCATTCGGCGTCCAGCCGCAGGGTGTCCAGAGCGTGCTGCCGGTGCCGCCGGCCGACGTGCTGGTCGCCGCCAAGAACACCTGGGCCGTCAACCGCAAGCGTGCCGACATCGTGCTGGTGATCGACGTCTCGGGCTCGATGGAAGACGGGGGCAAGCTCGATACCGCGCGCGCCGGGCTGGCAACCTTCCTGGCGCGCATTCTGCCCGAAGATCGCGTCGGGCTCGTGAGCTTCGGTTCGCAATCGCAGGTCGATGTCGTGCCGGCGCCGTTGAGCGAGAACCGCATCGCGCTCGATGATGCCGTGAACCGCCTGCAGCCGTCGGGCAAGACGGCACTCTACGATGCGTTGCTGGTCGGCAAGGCGACGCTCGATGCGTTGCCGCCGGCCGAGGACGGCGAACGCATGCGGGCGATCGTATTGTTGTCTGATGGCCTCGACAACTCCAGCACGGCGACGCTCGCTGATGTCCGCGCGGCGTTCGACGAGTCCGGCATCAGCATCTTCCCGGTGGCGTATGGGAGCGATGCCGACGTCGGCGCGCTCGAGCAGATCGTCGAGTTCTCGCGGACGTTGCTGGTCCAGGGCGACACCGGCGACATCGGCCAGATCTTCGAGAATCTGAGTCGGTACTTCTGATGCTGCGCGTGATGGCCCGCCTGATCGCCGGCGGTTATCTGGCGATCGTCCTGGTGGTAGCGCTGGTGTATCTGGCGGTGGGTGGTGTCGGCTACGCGCCGTTGCCGCTGCCGTTGGGTGCGGCGCGCGCCCCGATCCGCATCACGATCTGGCACGATGCTGCGCTGGGCACCTGGCTCGCCGAGGCCGCCCAGCGCTTTGCCGCCAGTGGCGCGTCGGTGTCCGGCAGGCCGGTCGAGATCGTGTTGCTGCCGCTCGACGGCCCTGCGATGCGCGAGCGGCTCACCGCCGGCGACACGTCGCCGACGGCCGTGATCCCGGCGCATGGCGCGTGGCTCGATGCTGCCGACGACAGCGCCTCGGTGGCGAGCTCGCCGATGGTGCTGCTGGCCTGGGAGGCGCGTGCACAGCTGTTGGGGCTGGCGTCGGGCGATGCACTGCTCACGACGCTGCAGCGTGCGCTCGTCGACCCGGCCGGCTGGGCAGCCTACGGCGGCCAGGCTGGCTGGGGTGCCGTCAAGCTGGGCATCACCACGCCGCTGCGCGACGCTGGCGCGCTGGGCGTCGCCACGCTGGTCGCTGCCGGCGACGAGGCGTGGCTCGATGGCGTGGCCGCCGCGACCGAGGCCGTCGATCCGGCGGCGGCGCCACTCGAGACGGTGCTGGCGCAATATGGCCCGAGCCGGTTCGATGTCGTGCTGGTCACCGAGCAGGTCGCGTTGAGCCGTGCGGCGGCGATCAGCAGCCGCTGGGGCGCAGTGCGCATCTTCACGCCGGCACCGACGCCGGTCAACCGCTACCCGTTCGTCATTCCTGCCGACACGGCTGCACGCGCCGAACAGCGCGCGGCGGCCACGGCATTCCGCCGCTTTCTGCTCGATGATGCCCAGCAGGCGGCACTGGCAGCACATGGCTTGCGGCGCGCCGATGGGACGCCGCCGGCACAACCTGATCTTGGTGGCGCACCGGACGTGCGCGAACTCCCGCTCGACGGTGCTGGCATCGCCGCAGCACGCGCCACATGGCAGCGCGTCGGCGGCGATGAGTGATCTGCCGGCGCTGCGCTGTCAGCGGCGCCGCGCGCGGTAGTGGGCGATCAGCGCGCTGGTCGACGCATCGTGTTCGGCGGGGCGCGTCGGGTCCGCCAGTTCGGCCGCGATGCGCCCCGCCAGCTGCTTCCCCAGCTCGACGCCCCACTGATCGAACGGATTGATCTGCCAGATCACCCCCTGCGTGAAGACATTGTGCTCATACAGCGCGATCAGTGCGCCAAGCGTGAACGGATCGAGCTGATCGGCGAGCAGCACATTCGATGGGCGATTGCCCGGAACACTGCGGTGTGGCACCAGCGCCTCGGCGACACCCTCGGCACGCACCGCGTCGGCCGGCTTGCCGAACGCCAGCGCCTCTGCCTGAGCGAACAGGTTCGCCATCAGGAGGTCGTGGTGCTCGCCGATCAGGTTCCGCGAGCGGCAGAAGCCGATGAAATCGCACGGAATCAACCGGGTACCCTGGTGGATCAGCTGGTAGAACGAGTGCTGGCCGTTGGTTCCCGGCTCACCCCAGTACACCGGGCTGGTCTGATAGGCGACCGGCTCACCCGCGAGCGTCGTCGCCTTGCCGTTGCTCTCCATCGTGAGCTGCTGCAGATACGCGGGAAAGCGATCGAGATACTGGTCGTACGGCAACACCGCCAGCGTCTCGACGCCGAAGAAGTTGACATACCAGACGGTGAGCAGCGCCATGATCACGGGCATATTCTGCGCGAGCGGCGCATGCCGGAAATGCTCGTCCATCGCGTGGAATCCGGCGAGTAGCTCGTGGAAGCGCGCCGGGCCGATCGCCAGCATCGTCGACAGCCCAATCGCCGACCCGAGCGAATACCGGCCGCCGACCCAGTCCCAGAAGCCGAACATGTTGGCCACGTCGATGCCGAACCGCGCCACCTCGGTGGCGTTGGTCGACACGGCGACGAAGTGCCGCGCGACGGCGGCGGCGTCGCCCAGGGTTGCCAGCAACCAGGCGCGGGCAGTGCGGGCGTTGGTCATCGTCTCAAGCGTGGTAAAGGTCTTCGACGCGACGATGAACAATGTCTCGGCCGGATCGAGGTCGCGGGTCGCCTCGGCGAAGTCGCTGCCATCGATGTTGGCGACGAAGCGGAACGCGAGGTCGCGCTGGCTGTCGTGGCGCAGGGCGCGGTAGGCCATCGCCGGGCCAAGGTCGGAGCCGCCGATGCCGATGTTGACGATGGCGCGGATCGGCCGGCCGGTGTGGCCCAGCCAGCGGCCCGCACGTACGGCATCGGCGAAGGTGGCCATGCGATCCAGGACTGCATGCACCGCGGCGACGACGTCGGTGCCATCGACGACGAGCGTGCGCTCGCGCGGCAGACGCAGCGCGGTGTGCAGCACGGCGCGTCCCTCGGTGTGGTTGATCGGCGCTCCGGCGAACATGGCATCGCGCTGCGCCTCGAGGTCGCTGGCGGCCGCCAGCGCGACCAGCAGCCGCAGCGTCTCGTCGGTGATCCGCTGTTTCGAATAATCCAGCCGCAGCCCGGCTGCGCTGAGCGTCATGCGGGTGGCCCGGCCGGGATCGGCGGCGAAGAGTGCGCGCAGCTGGTGCGCGCCGATCTGGCGCTGGTGTAGCACCAGGGCATCCCAGGCAGCGCGTTGTGCCGAGCGGCGTGGATCATCAGGCATCGTTCCCTCCTCCCTCGATTGCGCGGCGCGCGACCGTGCGCCCCGAGTATAGCCGATCGCCGACGCATCCGCCGGCATGTGGGCATCCTGGCCAGGGCCGATGCAACGCCGCGGCTCTGACGTTGCATCGGCCCTGGGGGCGGGGTCACACGCAGGCATGCAGGCGCGGCACTGCGGCACCTGGTTCAACGACCGCGCCGGCCATCGGTGCTGCACCGTACGCGCGTGGTGGGACGAGCGGCGCACCGATCCATGGTTCGTGATCACGACGCGTGCGTTGGATGGTGCCGCCCGACCAGCGCACGATCGTGAGGGCGCATCGCACTGCAACTACGCGCCATCCGGCTGTTCCGCACCAGAAGACCTCCTCGTATGCCAACCCATCCAGGCTGCTCTCCTCCCCCTGCGTGCCTTCGTGCGACTCTCATCCCATCGCCGTACTGCTGGCGCTGGCCGACCGTAGCGATCGATCGCGATGGTTCTGCTGCAGTGCTGCTGTGCTCCGCGCCAGTGTGTGTCGCCCGACGTCGGCGTGGCCCCGGTGGGCATCCGATCGCTCCGGCGACGCACGGACCTCTGGTATACTGGCAGCATGAGCGAACCAATGCCGCCCCAACCGGAAGCCTCCCCGGACGATCGCCATGCACTGCCGGTCGGCAGGCATGCGCGCGCGCGGCTGGTGATCCGCTGGGCACTGGTTGCCGCCACGCTCGCCGGCATCGCGGCGCTGCTCTGGGCGGCACACACCGTCCTGTTGCCGTTCGCCATCGGCCTGGCGCTGGCGTACCTGCTGACACCATTCGTCAATCTGGCGGCACGTCGCATGCCGCGGCCGCTCGCCATCCTGCTGGTCTACGCCGTCGGGATCGCGCTGGTCGTCGCGGCGTTCCTGTACCTGGTGCCGCTGCTGGCCAACCAGATCGTGCGTATCATCAACGCATTCCCGACGATCGCCGAGTTGCGGGCGATGGCCAACGCCCTGCTCGAGCAATACCGCACCGTCGTACCCGCCGAGTTCAAGGCGCCGATCGAGCAAGCGTTGTTTCAGGGCCTCGAGACACTCCAGGCCAATCTGGCCACATACGCTCAGCGGCTCGGCACCTTTCTCGTCGGCAGCTTCATGCGCCTGCTCGACTCGATCACCTTCCTGCTCGGTTTTCTGACATTGCCGATCTGGCTGTTCTACATCCTCAATGATCAGGGGCGCCTGCCGGCTGCGCTGGATCGCCTGATCCACCCCGGGTTTCGCGCTGATTTCTGGAACATCTGGCGCATCATCGATCTGGCATTCAGCTCGTACGTCCGCGGCCAGCTCATCCTGTGCCTCTCGGTCGGCCTGGCAGTCGGCCTGGGGCTGGTCCTGATCGAGGCGGGCGGCGCCCCGATCGGCGACTATGTGTTGCTGCTGGCGATCATCGCCGGTGTCACCGAATTCGTGCCCGTACTCGGGCCAACGATCGGCGCCATTCCCGGCGTGGTGATCGGCCTGTCGATCTCGCCGCTCACCGGGCTGGCGATGCTGGCATTGTACGTGGTGGTGCAGCAACTCGAGAACAGCCTGTTGGTGCCGCGCATCATCGGCGACAGCATCAACATCCACCCGGCAGTGCTCACCGTGGTGATCATCATCGCCGGCACGCTGTTCGGCATCGTCGGGATCATCCTGGCGGCACCGGTGATCGCGATTGCCCGCGACCTGGTGTTGTACAGCTATCGTCGCCTGGAGGGCATCGCGCCGGCGGGCGCGTTTGCTGCACTTGGGCACACGCGGGGCTGAACATTGGCCAACGGGCCAGCGAAGAGCGAGGGCGAGGATCAATGAGCGGGATTCGCATCGGCGTGATCGGCGCCGGCCGCATCGGACGCATGCATGCAGCACATCTGGCGCAGCGGATCGCCGGTGCCGAACTGGCCGGCATCACCGACGTGATCGCCAGCCAGGCGCAGGCGGTGGCGCAGGCGCTCGGCGTCGTGGCGTATCCGGATCACCAAGCGATGCTGGCCGACCCGCGGGTCGATGCGGTGGCGATCTGCAGCTCGACCAACACGCACGCCACGCTGATCACGGCGGCGGCGGCGGCGGGCAAGCCAATCTTCTGCGAGAAACCGATCGCCCTCGACCTGGCGACCATCGATACGGCGCTGGCGGCGGTCGCGCGGGCGGGCGTCGTGTTGCAGATCGGCTTCCAGCGGCGTTTCGATCCGGGGTTCGCGGCGGCACGCCAGTCGATCGTGGCGGGGCAGATCGGCCGGCCCGAACTGTTGCGCATCACCAGCCGTGACCCCCAGCCACCGCCGCTGAGCTACCTCGCCACATCGGGCGGGCTGTTTCTCGACATGATGATCCATGATTTCGATATGGCGCGCTTCCTGATGGGCGACGAGGTGGTCAGCGTATCTGCGTGCGCCGCCAACCTGATCGACCCAGCGATCGGGGCGATCGGCGACATCGACAGTGCCATCGTGACGCTCCAATTCGCGAGCGGCGCGATCGGGGCGATCGACAACAGCCGTCGCGCCGTGTACGGCTACGATCAGCGCGCCGAGGTACTCGGCAGCGCGGGTGCGTTGCTGGTCGCCAATCCGCAGCAGCACGGCGCCAGCCGCCTCGCGGCCGACGGTAGCCATGCGGCGGGGCTGCCGTACTTCTTCATCGAGCGTTACACCGAGGCGTACCTCGCCGAGCTGCGCCAGTTCGTCGCGTGCCTCGGCGGTGGTGCTGCGCCGGCCGTGAGTGGCGCCGACGGACGTGCGCCGGTGGTGATGGCGCTGGCCGCGGCGCGTTCGTGGCGCGAACGGCGCCCGGTGGCGCTCCACGAGGTCGATCAGCCGTGAAGGTGCCACCGGGCACGACCAGCAGCGTATCGCGCCCGGTGATCGAGCGTCACGCCAGTGGCTCGGGATCGGCGACCAGCACTGGCGGCAGCTGGCCAGCGCCGCGCCCGCGCAACCCGAGCGCAGCGCGCGCCTCGGCTGGCGTCGCCGGCTCGCGTTGCAGTTCGCGGGCGATCCGGACTGCGCGCTCGACCAGCTGGGCGTTGTCGCGCAGCGGCTCGCCGCGGCGGTAGAGCACGTTGTCTTCCATGCCCACGCGAATGTTCAGCCCCATCGCCAGCGCGATCGTCGTCAGCGGCAGTTGCGTTCGCCCCATCGACGACACATTGCAGACCGCGCCCGCAGGCAGGCGGCGCACCATCTCGAGCAGATTCGCCGGTGTACCACGCAGGCCGCCCTGCGTCGGCGTGTGCAGCACCAGGTTGATCACGTAGGGCTGTGCCAGCAGGCCCGTGCCGATCAGGTGCTCGACCTCCTCAAGCATCGCGATGTTGTACACCTCGAGCTCTGGTACCACGCCGCGACGCTGCATTTCGCGCGCAAAGCGCAGGATGTCGGAACGATGATTGCTGAAGAACACCTGCTCGCCGCGGATGAAGAAGTTCATCAGGCCCATGTTCAGCGACGCCATCTCGGGATTGAGCAGCACCGTCGTCAGCCGTTCGCCGACCGAC
>CAIQIY010000622.1 GCA_903871975.1 uncultured Chloroflexota bacterium
CGGCTCCGGCCGGTCGACGGCCCGCGGTGTGGCCGCCTGGCGCGACACCCACCACCACTGCACCGGCGACCGACGGGCGCGAGCCATGTCGGTGTGTGCGATTGTGCATGCGCTCTCCCCATCAGGTATGCCGACACACGTGCCACCGGCAGCCAGCCATGACGCGCAGTATAGCAGTGCTGTGGCGACGCGGCGCCGGGCGCCCGGGCGTTGGTGCTATACTTGACGCCGGCCCGCCGCCGATGGGTGGTGGTGTACCCCAGGAGCAATCACCATGCCACAGAAGGTCATCCTCGACGTCGATCCCGGCCGCGACGATGCCGTTGCGCTGATGATCGCCGCGTTGCACCCGGACATCGATCTGCTCGGTGTCACCGTCACGCACGGCAATCGCCCGCTGGCACAGACGCTCGAGAACTGCCTGCGCGTACTGGACTGGATCAACGCGCCGGTGCCGGTGTATGCCGGTGCGAGTCAGCCGTTGCTGGCATTCATCGACCCCGCGCGCCGCAACCCGACGGCGATCTACCAGCTGGTCGAGCGCATCGAAGGTGTGATGCTGGACCTGCCCGCCGCGACGTCGCAGCCACAGGCCCAGCATGCGGTCGCCTGGCTGATCGAGACGTTGCTGGCGTCCGACGGCGACATCGTGCTGGTGCCGGTCGGCCCGATGACCAACATCGCGCTCGCCATCCGCCAGGAGCCACGGATCGTCGAGAAGATCCGTGAGGTGATCTTCATGGGTGGCGCGGTCTTCTCGGGCAACATCACACCGGAAGCCGAGTTCAATATCTGGATGGACCCGGAGGCGGCGCGTATCGTGCTGAATGCCGGCATCCGCAAAGTGACGATGGTGCCGCTCGACGCAACATTCGCCGGCTACGTGACCCGCGCTGACTGCGAGGCGCTCATTGCGCTGGGGACACCGGCTGGCATTGCTGCAGGGCAGCTCACGCTGCACCGCATCGAGGGCGCCGAGATGGGCGTGCCGGATGCTGCGCCGATCCATGATGCGCTGGCGATGTGTGCGGTGCTCGATCCGGCCGTCCTGCAGGACGTACGGCCATGTGTGCTGGATGTCAATGCTGATGGGGGTGCGAGCGACGGCCGAACGATCGCCGATCTGCGGCCCGGCGTGTGGGGCGAGCGCCAGCCCACGGCATACGTCGCCCTCGGCGCGGATCGCCAGCGGTTCGTCGCGATGCTCGGGGAAGCCTTGGCGCGCCGTGTGTGAGCCGCGCCCCCGACGCCATCAGGGCGCCCGGGCAGTCAGTACATGCAGCCGCGCGGCACCGGCCGGGCGCTGCTGCCATGCGGTGGCCAGCCCCGCCCGCTGCAGCGCGTCGGCGAGCGCATCATGGCGCGCCGCAGGCGTCGCGGTACGTACGCTGTGCTGGCCGGTGTGGCGCGCCGCGACGTCGAGCAGCCGCGTGATGCCGTCGTCGCGCGGCCACTCGGCCCACAGCAGGACGGTCAGTACGCCGTGGGGCGCCAACACGCGGCACAGCTCACTGACGCACGCCGGGTCGATGATGACTTCGGTGGGGAAGGTGGCGATGATGCTGGCAAAGTGGCCGGTGGCGAAGGGCAGCGCGCGCGCATCGCCGCGTACCAGCTGCGGCGGGCGTGGCGAACGCGCTGCCAGGCGCATCATCTGCGGCGAACGGTCGAGCCCGACGCTCGCCACGCCGGCGCGCCACAGCGCACGCTGCAGGTGCCCCGGGCCACAGCCGACTTCGAGCACCGGTGCGACGGCATCGGCTGCACAGGACTCGACCCAGCTGCGCCAGGCGCCGAGCGAGACCACCGCCGCGATGCCGTCGTAGCACCATGCTGCCTGGTGATAGAGTATGTGGAACCCGGCGCGGACGAGGCCACGACGACGATGCGCCGCGCGCCACGATGCGCTGGCAGCGTCGCTGGCTGGCGACACTTCAGCGGCGCTCTTTGATGCGCGCGGCCTTGCCGGTGAGCCCCCGCAGGTAGAACAGCCGCGCGCGTCGCACCTTGCCACGCCGGACGACGGTGATCGACTCGAGGCGCGGTGCGTGCAGCAAGAAGGTGCGCTCGACGCCGACACCATGCGATGCGACGCGCCGCACGGTGAAGTTGATGTTGATGCCTTCACCACGCTTGCGGATCGTCACGCCCTCGAACTCCTGGACGCGTTCACGACTGCCCTCGACGACCCGTACACCGATTCGTACCGTGTCGCCGACGCGAAACTCGGGAACCTTTGCCTTCAGCTGGCGGCTCTCGATCGCGGCGATGATTTGCTGTGACATGTCACCCCATCCGCTCGTTGAATGTGACGGGGCGCATCACGACGACAGCCCCGTCAGGCTGCCTGGTCGTGCGATTATAGCATGGTGGCCCGGAGTGTGCAAGATCGCCGTCGCGCCGCGCGACATCCCACTTCCGCGCTGCGGGGCGGGGCCAGGGCGGGGACCCCCGCTGCGCCAGCGAGGTGCGTGAAGACAGTGCTATACTGGCACGCCACGCCGAAAGATAGGTATCAACGCGATCGCAACCACACGAACAACCTGCAGAGGAGAGGAAACGATGACGGTTGCTGATCATGTGCTGCGACAAATGGCCTTTGCCCGAGTTCGGCAGCTCGTCGAAACATCGCTCACGTTTCCGCGCAGTGCGGCACTCCATGGCATCATCAGCGCGGGCGAGCGCATGCCGCTGTGCTCGGTACAGCGCGGCATCTTCAAGCCACGACAGATGCAGCAGCTGCTCTCGATCACAACAGTGTTCCCACGCAGTGGCAGGCGAATCTGGTACGAAGATCAGCGCTGGCTCCATGATCAGCTCAGTGCTGGTGCCGACGGCATCGACTATGCATTCATGGGGCACGATCCGCAGTCTGCCGACAACCGCTGGCTGCGCGAAGCGTGCGAACACGCGACGCCGATCATCTTCTTCATCGGCATCGCGCCAGCGCGGTACACGGCCGTCGCACCGGCGTACATCGTCGACTGGAGCGCTGCGCGGCTCGCGGCGCGCGTGAGCTTCGGCCTGCCAGGCGAGCCATGGTGGCAACCGCCTGCCAGCGTCGCCGAGCGACGCTACGCGACGCGCGTGGTCGCGCGGCAGATCGCACGGGCGCGCTTCCGCGATGCCGCACTGCACGCCTACGGGCAGCGCTGTGCCATCTCGGGCAGCCACCGGCCGCTGTTGCTCGATGCAGTCCTGATCGATCCGGCCGACGATCTGGCCGCCGAAGCCGGCGTGCCACTGACGGCCGGGCTGGTGCTCGACCGGCCGTTCGGCGCCGCATTCGCCGCCGACCTGCTCGGCATCGATGCCGACCACCGGATTCATGCAGCGCCGGCGGTGCAGTTTGGCGCGGAGCATCCGAGCACCACGCTGTTGCGCGCAGTCCATGGCGCGCGCCTCGTGCTGCCGCACATGCCCGACGTGTGGCCCGATCGCGAGCGTCTGGCACGGCGCTTCGACCGGTTTCGCGCCAGTGCCTGAGCAACCCGGCGCTCCGACCGGCTTCACGATGATCGATCGTATCGACATCACCCCCGACGCGCCGGTGCATGGTAGAATAGGGTGACGCGCAACAGCGAGGCTCCGATGGTTCGATCGATGACTGATCTCGCGACCTACAGTGAACTGATCCAGCAGGTCGCCCAACAGCGGCGGCGCGGCGACACCAGCCCGCTCGTCATGCTGCGCGCCATCGATCCGCTCACCCCGGTCTCGATCGCGCACCTCCCGATCGCCAACGCCCTGAGCCAAGCCTGGTACGCCTTTGCCGGCGAGCCATTCCGGCCACACCAGGCCCACGCGCTCGGCGCCCTGCGCCGTGGCGACCCAGTCGCCCTTCAGGGGGGTGGTGCAGTACTGCGCGACAGCATGGCCCTGCTCAGCTGCGTGGTCGGCGGCGACGACCCGCGCAACACGGCGTTGATCCTGCTGCCCCACGAACAGGATGTCGCCGCGCTGGTCGAGCGGCTGAACGCATTGGCGGCGGTCGTTCCGCCACGATACCAGCTGACGGCCACGGGGATCATCGGCGAGAGCGACGGCGATCCGCGGGCGCGGTGTATCGTCACCACTGCCGACCGGCTGCACGATCGGTTGCTGCGTCATCACGAGCGCGGCTGGCGCGGGTTCTGGCGCGGGCTGGCGATCATCAGCATCGCCGATCTCGACCACTACACCGGCGTGTGCGCAGCGCACCTGAGCGATCTGTTGTTTCGGCTGCAGCGCATCGTGCTGATCCAGCGTGGGCGCATGCCGGTGGTGCTGGGCTCGGTGATCATGCTCGATGGCTGCGCCGCCGCGCTCCAGCCATTGCTGGGCCAGCCATGGCGCATCGTCCCGGCCGATGATGCCGGCCACGATGGCGGGCTGCTGGCCGTCTGGCAATCCGATGGGGTGCGCCTGCGCGACATCAGCGAGATCGCCATCGCGGCCCATCGGCGCGGGCTGCACACCCACATTCTGTGCGATGCGATCGAGCAGGCGGCGCTGGTACCGGCGTTGAACGACCTCGATGGTGTCAGCATCGGCCCGGCATTCCGTGCCGCCGATGTGCTGATCCGGCTCGGCGCGCCACCAGCCAATGGCCTGATCGGGCGCTGGCTCCACGACGGTTGCCGCATGGTGATCATCGTGCTCGGTGGCCAGCCACACGAGATCGCGCTCGTCAACCAGACCGAATCGTTGCTGCGGCCGCCCTGGACGCTGGTGCCGCCGCCGCCGCCCAATACGACGATCACCGCCCGGCACGTGCTGTGTGCCGCCGCCGAAGCCCCGCTCGGCAACGATGAGATCGAGGCCTGGGGCGCGAGCGCGATCACCGATCGGCTGCTCGCGCTCGGCTGCCTGATCGAGGCACCCGGGCTGGATCCGTCGTGGCGCCCGGCACCTGGCTTCGGCGATCCGCACGAAGATCTCGACCTGCAGACCGCCGATGGCCGCATGGTGCGCATTCATGCCGAATCCGGCCACGATCTGGGCCGGATCGATGCGGCGATGTACGAGCGCTGGAGCCACGTCGGCGCCGCGTTGCCGCCGCTTTCCGGCGGTATGCGCGTGATCGCCAGCGATCCGACCGGCGAGCTGCGCACCGTGCGCCTCGAGCATGGTGGGCGCCGCACGCTGCCGTTGCGGCGCTGCAGCATCACCGTGCGCGACGAACGCGGCGCGAATCCGCATGATCGTAGTGCCTGGGGGCGCGTGACGGTCGATGAGACGGTGTATGCCTATCGCGAGGCGCTGCCACACGGCGAGATCGCGACACACCCGTTGCCGGTACCGCGCGTCACCATCTGGAATGCGCCGGCCTGCTGGATCGAGCTGAACGACACCATCGAGGACGATGCCCAACTGACCGGTTGGTGCGTCGTCGGGGCGGTCGCTGCGTCGCACGTGTGCCGCTTCGCCGATCTCGTGCCGGTGCTCGACGCTGCCACCCGCCGATTGTATCTGGTCGATGCGCATCCCGGCGGCAATGGCCTGGCGCGCGAGGTGTTCGGCTGGATCGCGACGCTGCTGCCGATGGCGCTGGCGGTCGCCGACGCCTGCATCGCCGACCCACTGCTGTCGATTGCGGCGCAGCACGACCGCGGCTGGCTCGCCGAGCGACTGGGCCGGCCGGTGGCACCGCCGACGCACGAAGATGATGTGGTGCTCGCGACACCACCGGCGAGTGGCGTCGCCGGCCCTTCGGTGGCGGCCCAGCTCCTCGAGCAGATCCGGCGCCACCCGCCCCGCATGGCCGAGGTGCGTCAGGCGGCCGAGGCGGCCGAGCTGGCCGACGCCGTGCCGGAGCCGTTCGCCGCCGGCGATCGCGTGCTGTGCGTGCCGTTTGGCTACGGCACGATCGTAGCCGTGCAGGACGACGACGGGCGCCGCATGCTCGATGTGCTGATTGATGAGCTGGGCCACACCTGGATCGATCCACGTGAATACACGGTGGTGCCCGTCGCCCGCGAACGACGCGGCCGGCGCGACCGCTGAGGGTCGCCCGGCCGCATGGATGGGCATGGGTGTCGCGCG
Organism: uncultured Chloroflexota bacterium; assembly: GCA_903871975.1. Lineage (GTDB taxonomy): Bacteria > Chloroflexota > Chloroflexia > Chloroflexales > Roseiflexaceae > CAIQIY01. Next base: position 6,025 of record CAIQIY010000622.1, read on the forward strand.
CTGCCGATCAGGCAGCAGGCGGCGGTGGCGCAGCGGTGCGATTCCGGCGGCGCCGCAGCCACCAGCGGATCAGCAGCACCGGTGGCAACCAGACTGGCGTGAAGATGACGAACACGATCAGCAGGTTGATCAGCCATTGGACCAACGCCACCAGCTCGCCCAGCGCATCGGCAGCGACCTCGAGCGGCCGCCAGCCAGCGACCTCGATGGCTGGCTCGCTGCGCACCGGCTGCAGCTGTGCGGTGATCGTCGACATCGCCGCGCTCTGACGCAGATACTGCATGCGACCGGTGATCACTTCGATCTGCCCCTGGACATCGGTGAGCGCGTTGTTGACGTTCAGCGCATCCTCGACGCGGTTGGCACGCTCCAGCAGGTCCAGCAGGCGCGTCCGCGTCGCCTCGAGATTGCGCAGCCGCGACTCCAGATCGACGAACTCTTCGGTGACATCCTGTCCGCTGATCGAGCGCGACAGCACGCGCGACGCCAGGCCCTCGACGCCGCCGAGCACTGTGTCGAACCGGTCGGCCGGCACGCGGATGGTGATGATCGTGTACTCGTAGCCCGTGGCGCCGCTCGTCTCGACCGAGACGACATAGCCTTGGTTGGCGGCGGCACTGGCGCGAATCGATGCCTCGGCCGCCGACGATGACTCGACTTCGAGCGACAGATTGGCAGTGCGGATGATCAGCCGCGTGCCGTCGCTCGTGCCAGGCGCCGGGTTCGCCACGGCCCCCGATTCGAGCGGCAGCGCCTCGCCGCTGGTGCGATCCATCGCCGGTGCCTCGGCCGGCATGGGTGCCGCCATCTCGGGTGCCGCGCCGGCCGAGATGCTCTCGGGTGTGCTGGCAGCGCCACAGGCAGCGAGCAGCAACACTCCCAGCGCTGCAATCCACCGGATGTGCTTCATGATCGACCTCCTCCATCCATCGGCGGCGATGGGAACCCACCACCATCTGATGCATTCGACGACCTGCACCGTATCCCGGTTCCGCCATGCCAGGACACGCCCCGGCACGGCAGGCAGCGGTCAGTCGGTATATAATACGCCCAGAAGCTACGCCGTGGGGTGCAGATGGCAGCACAAGCGCTCTACCGTCGATATCGCTCACAGACTTTCGACGAACTGATCGGGCAGGAGCACATCGTCCAGACGCTGCACCACGCCTTGCGCGATGGGCGCGTCGCGCATGCCTACCTGTTCACCGGGCCGCGCGGCGTCGGCAAGACGACCGTCGCGCGGTTGTTGGCGAAGGCGCTCAACTGCACCGCTGCCGTGGCGCAGCGGCCCTGCGGCCAATGCGACGCCTGCCGTGCCGTCGCCGAAGGCCGCGCCGTCGACGTCATCGAGATGGACGCCGCCTCGCACACCAGCGTCGAGGATGCACGCGAGATCATCGAGCGGGTGCAATTCCGCCCGACGCTCGGCAGCTACAAGGTCCATATCATCGACGAAGTCCACATGCTCTCGACGGCAGCCTTCAATGCCCTGCTCAAGACCCTCGAGGAGCCGCCGGGCCACGCGGTGTTCATCCTCGCCACCACCGAGGTGCACCGCGTACCCGAGACGATCCTGTCGCGCTGTCAGCGCTTCACCTTCCGCCGGCATTCGATCGAGGTGATCGCAGCGCATCTGCACCACGTCGCCGCCGCCGAGGGCTTTGTGCTCGGCGATGGCACGGCCACCGCCATCGCGCGCGCCGCGACGGGCAGCATGCGCGATGCCCTGAGTGTGCTGGACCAGCTGATGTCGTATGGCAGCTCGCCGATCGCGTTGGCGAACGTGCGCGAGCTGCTGGGCACCTCGGCCGCCGCCGAAGTCGGTACCCTGCTCGACGCGCTGCTGGCAGCCGATGCGCCGGCGGCGCTGGCAGCCATCCAGGCGGTCGTCGACCAAGGGCGCGACGTGCGCCAGTTCGCCCGCGAACTCGTCGAACAACTGCGCGCGCTGCTGCTGCTGCGGGCAGGCACCGATCCGGCAGTCCTCGAGCTGAGCGACGACGAGCGGGCTGCGCTGCAACGGCTCGTGCCACGCCTGCGCATGAGCGCGGGGCTGCACTGGTTGCGCCTGTTCAGCGAGCTCGACCAGCAGTTGCGCGTCAGCGCACACGGTCAACTCCCGCTCGAGATCGCCGTCCTCGAGGCGATCCTGGCGCCGACCGAAGCTCCGGCTGCCGGCACGGCCGCGCCACAGCGCCAGCCCGGCACCGCGGTGCAGCCACGCGCAGC
>CAIQIY010000623.1 GCA_903871975.1 uncultured Chloroflexota bacterium
CCGGCAAGACCGTCCAGTGGTGGTTCGCCTGGGGCAACCTCGGCGCTGCCGTCGACAAGATGATGGAGCAGCCCGACTTCCAGGAGATGATGGGCGACAACGTCCTCGAGTACAAAGCATCGGTCAACGGCGAAGCCATCCTGACGGCGCTCGCCGGTGGCACACCGCCCGACGGCGGCTCGAACTTCGACTACCCCAACCTGTGGGCACGAGGCGCGGTCATCCCGGTCGACGACCAGGTCGCCGTGAGCTCGTTGATCAAGCAGGACGACATGATCGAGGCGCTCTGGCAGAGCTCGTTCTACGATGGCAAGATGATCGGCGTACCCGGCATCGAGAGCTTCATCTGGTGGGGCCTCAACTACAATGCCAAGGCCGTCGAGGATGCCGGGCTCGATCCGGACAGCCCGCCGCTGACCTGGGAGGATGCGCTGGTGTGGCATCAGGCGCTGACCCAGTTCGACGATGCCGGCAACCTCAAGCAGTTCGGCCTCGACCCCTACGATGCCATGGCTGGCGAAGCCGACTTCGGCATCCAGTCGTTCGGTGGCTTCAACTGGTGGGACGAGTCGGCGCGTCAGATCAATCTCAACACCGAGACGACGGCGCAGTGGCTCGAGACGTGTGGCGAGTACATCAAGCTGATCGGCCCCGACAAGCTCTCGGGCCTGCGTCAGGACCAGACGATCGGCGGTGGCTGGGGTACCTCGTTCAACGCCGGCATCCAGACGATGATCATGGAAGGCTACTGGCACCCGGGCGAGACGCAGATCCAGCAGCCGGACATCGCGCAGTACAATCGCTCGACCTGGGCGCCGGTGCCGGCGAGCCGCGCGGGCAAGAAGATCATGGCGACCGGCGCGCACTTCGTGCAGTTGTTCAAGGATGCCAAGAACACGCCCGAGATGTTCAAGGTGGCCGAGTATCTGCACACCAACACCGCGCTCGACATCCTGTTCAAGGAAGTTGGTTGGATCACCGGCAAGCTCTCGTGGCTGAAGACGGTCGATCCGAACGCGTATCCCGGCCTGAAGTTCTACATCGATGCACCGTCGCAGGTGGACGAGTGGATCGTCGGCCGTCGCTGCCCGATCCACTGGTTCATCAACACCCAGAAGGCCGAACTGGCCGAGCAAGTGTACCGCGGCAACATGACGGGCGCCGATGCGGCGGCCGAGCTGCAGAGCCGCGCCGAAGCCGAGTGGGCGGCCCAGGGCCTGAGCTAGTCAGCAGCCTGCCGGGAACCCTCCCGGCCCCCCGACGATGGAGGGCGCCAGCCGGGCGCCCTCCCACGCATCACTCGCCCCGCCGCACCCGAGCGAATCGAGGAGGATCATGCAATCATCCCGAGCATCGGCGCTCCCGTGGGCCAGGCTGTCCAGCCGCGATCGACGCGGCCTGATCACCGGGCTGCTGTTCATCTCGCCATGGCTGATCGGCTTTCTGGCGCTGACGATCTATCCGCTGATCTACTCGTTCTATGTCAGCCTGACACGCTACGACCTGTTGCGCCCACCAGTCTTCATCGGGGCGGCCAACTACGTCGAGTTGTTCACGAAGGACGCTCAGTTCTGGAAGGTGGTCTACAACACCGTCTTCTATGTGATCTTCAGCGTGCCGCTGTCGCTCGGCTTCTCGTTCCTGGTGGCCAATCTGCTCAATGCGCGCATCGCCGGTCGCTCGTTCTTCCGGGCGGTGATGTACATCCCGGCGATCGTACCCGGCATCTGTACCGCGATGGTCTGGCTGTTCCTGCTGAACATTCAATATGGCGCGATCAACGGCTTGCTTCAGTCATTCGGCCTGCCGGCGATACCGTTCTTGTCGAATCCGGACCTGGCGAAGCCGAGCCTGATCATGGTGGCGGTGTGGGCGACCGGCAATGCGGTCGTCGTCTTTCTGGCGGGCCTGCAGGATGTGCCACGCTCGCTCTACGAGGCGGCGACGGTCGACGGCGCGAATGGCTGGCAGCAGTTCCGCAACATCACGATCCCGATGAGCACGCCGGTGATTCTCTACAACCTGGTGATTGGTTTCATCGGTGCATTCCAGGAGTTCACCTCGGCGTACCTGATCTTCGGCGTGAGCGGTGGCCCACTCAATTCGGCGTTGCTGTACTCGCCATTCCTGTATCAGAACGCGTTCCAGTATCTGCGCATGGGCAAGGCTTCGGCGCTCGCCTGGCTGTTGTTCATCGTCGTGGTGATCGGCACGATGATGCTGTTCCGCTCATCGGCGCGCTGGGTGTACTACGGGGGTGAAAAGTGAGCGCCATCGCGACTCCGCCAGCCACGTCGCGGCGCCGGGCGGCACTCACGCCGCGCCAGGTGCTCGTCGAGGTGTTGAAGTACACGGCACTGCTGGTCCTGACCGTCACCTGGCTGTTTCCGTTCTACTGGATGTTCACCTCGGCGATCAAGGACGACCCGCAGGTCTACACCATTCCACCGGTGCTGGTCCCCAATCCTGCTTACTGGAACAACTTTGCCGACGCGTGGGGCAAAAACAACTTCAATTTGTTTGCCGTCAATTCGGTGTTTCTGTACGCGCTGCCCGCGACGCTCCTCACGGTGATGTCATCGGCCGTCGTGGCTTATGGCTTCTCGCGTGTGCGCTGGCCCGGCCGCGATGTGATGTTCTACATCTGCCTGATCACCATCATGCTGCCGTGGCAGGTGACGATGGTGCCGCTGTTCATCACGTTCAAGAGCCTGGGTTGGCTCAACTCGTATCTGCCGCTGGTGATCCCGAATGCCTTCGGCAGTGCGTTCTTCATCTTCATGATGCGGCAATTCTTCATGACCATCCCCGAAGAGCTGGCCGATGCGGCGCGCATCGATGGCGCCGGCGAGTTCGGCATCTACGTACGGGTCATTCTGCCGCTCACCGTGCCAGCGCTGGCCGTGGTGGCCTTGTTCCGCTTCCTCTGGGCGTGGAACGACTTCCTCGGGCCACTGATCTACATCAACGAGCAGGATCTGTACCCACTGGCGCTGGGCATCAATCGGCTGCGGGCGAATATCAGCGCGACGGGGACGAACGCGTTGGCCTATCCGTATCTGATGGCGGTGAGTACGATCGTGGTCTCGCCGATCCTGTTGCTGTTCTTCATGGCACAGCGTACGTTCATCGAGGGCATCTCGGTGACCGGCATCAAGGGGTGATCGGCGATCACGACTGGCGTTCCGGTCGTTGGCGCCGATAGGGGGTGAGCGTTGCGGTTGGTTGCGCTGGGCACTGCGCTCGTGGGGCTGCTGGTGGTGGCGTGCGGCGCCATGCCGGCCGATGCCCCACCGGCCGCCACGCCACTGGTGGTGCAGACCACCGTGCGCGGGCTGGCGGCACCCGCGGCCTGCGAGGGGCGCTTCGTCGAACACCGCCTCGGCGTGACGACCGGTGCACGCATGCGCGAGATCGCGACGTATGCCAGCAACGGTGCCGGGCTGGCGGCGGGCGACCTCGATGGTGACGGTCGGCTTGATCTGGTGCTGGCGAGCATCGATCGCGAGGCGACGATCCTGTGGAACGACGGTGGGCTGCGCTTTGTGCCGCAGCCGCTCGCTGCGCAGTTCACCCGGGCGGTGACGGTGGTCGATGTCGATGGCGATGGGGCGCTCGACATCACGTTCACCCATCGCGGCCGGGCTGCCCCATCGCTGTGGCGCAACCTCGGTGCGCGCCGGTTCGCTGCGTCGACGCTGCCTGGCGTCGGCAGCTATGCCTACACCCTCGCCTGGGCCGATCTGCAGGGCGATGGGGCGCTGGATCTGGTGACTGGCGCCTACGATGCCGAACTGAAGAACTTCGGCCTGACGGCCGACGAGCTGCGTGCAGTGGGTGGTGTGACGCTCTACGAGCAGCGGGCTGGCGCATTCGTCGGGCACCAGCTCGCGGATCGCGCCGAGGCGCTGGCGATCGGGCTGATGGACCTCGACGACGACGCGCGGCCCGATGTGTGGATCGGCAACGATTTCGCGTTGCCCGATGCCTGCTGGGTGCGGCAGGGCGGCGACGCATGGCGCCCCGACTATCCCTTCTCCCAGACATCGCACAGCACCATGAGCATCGACTGGGGCGATCTGGCGAACGATGGTCGCATGGCGCTGTTCACCACCGACATGAACCCCGGCGACGTCTCGGTCGAGATACTGGCACAGTGGTTGCCGGTGATCAGCACCCTCGAGGAGAAGCACGGCCCGTTCGATCCGCAGATCATGGCCAACACGCTGCAGGTCCGCGATTGGCGTGGCGCCTGGCAGAACGAGGCTGCGCGCCGCGGCGTGGATGCCACCGGCTGGAGCTGGGCCGGGCGCTTCGGCGATCTCGACAACGATGGCTTCCTCGATCTGTATGTGGTCAACGGCATGATCGCCAGCAATCTGTTCGGCTATCTGCCGGGTGGCGAGCTGGTCGAGGCAAACCGGGCGTTTCGCAATCGCGGCGACGGCACATTCGCGGCTGCGCCGGAATGGGGCCTGGGCGATACCGCGAGCGGCCGCGGCCTGCTGCTGGCCGACATGGATGACGATGGCGACCTCGATGCGATGGTGAACAACCTGCGCGGGCCGGCGGTGGTGTACGAGAACCGGCTGTGCGGCGGCACGGCGCTGGCGGTGGACCTGCGCTGGCCCGGTTCGCCCAATCCCTATGCCATCGGCGCGCGCCTCGAGCTCGAGACGAGCGTTGGCACCTTGCGTCGCGATGTGCGCGTCGGCAGCGGCTACCTGAGCGGCGATGCGCCACGCATCCACTTCGGCGTGCCGGCCGGCGCCACGCTCGAGCGTCTGATCGTCCGGTATCCCGATGGCGCCGTCGCCACGGTGCACGACCTGCAGCCGCATACCTTGATCGAGGTGATCCGATGACGACGATCACGCCAACCACTGGCCGCCCCACGCTCCTGGCGTTGCTGCATCCCGGCCGGCTCGCCTGGCCGGCCACGATCGCACTGATGATCGGCCTGGTCCTCGGTTGGGGCAGCTTCCTGATGTTCGGCCCGCCACGCTGGACGATCACGGCGATCGTGCTGGGCGCCCTGCTCCCGGTCGGCGTTCTGAAGTGGCGCGATGATCTGCGACAGCACGGCTTCACGATCATGATGCTGAGCATCCTGTTGATCACCCAGGGTGTCCATACGATCGAGCACCTGATGCAGTTCGCCCAGTACTACATCCAGCTCCTGCCCGCCCGGCAGGCCAATGGCCTGCTCTCGCCCGCCAATGCCGAGTGGGTCCACTTCGTCTGGAACTGGTCGGTGTTGCTGGTGGTGCTGGTGCTGATGCGTGGCGGGATGCGCAACCCGCTGGCGTACGCGCTGCTGCTGGTGGCGGGTGCCCATGCGATCGAGCACACGTATACCTTCGTGCGGTATCAGCAGGTGTTGGCCGAATTGTACGAGCTGCAGGTCCGCAGCGTGACGGCGCAGGGCCTGCCCGGCATCGTCGGCCGCGACGGCTGGCTGGCGCGCAGCCCACTGACACAGGGGACGTTCATCTGCACGCTGCCTGGCATCACGACGGCGATGCGGCTGGACGTGCATTTCTGGTGGAATGTCAGCGAGACGCTGCTGCTGCTCGGTGCCGCAGCCCGCTTCCTGGGCGGCAGCGGCGTGGC
>CAIQIY010000624.1 GCA_903871975.1 uncultured Chloroflexota bacterium
CGAGGTGCGCCGGCCGATCGGGGTCCTGACCACGCGCGCCGTGGAGCCCCGCGCTGCGCGACTGGTCGGCGCCGGCGCGGAATGTTCTGATCACGCGCGCTGTGGAGCCCCACGGGGGCACACGGCTGGGGCAGTGCAGCGTGGTCAGGGTGCCAGACGCACCACCGCACCGAGGTGCGCCGGCCGATCGGGGTCCTGACCACGCGCGCGAGCGCGATGATACGCCAGCAGCTGGCCGGGGAGCAGGTAGAGCGGGCCATGCAGGAGCGGCGGCAAGTCGCTGGCGAACGCGATGTCGGCAGCCTGTTCGCCGATCGTCAGGGTAGCGGCGCCCTGTGCGGCCATATCGGCGAGGACTGCCTGTTCGCGTGCAGGGCGCACCGGATCGAGTAAACCAACCACCAGGGTTCCCGTCGTGGCGAGTGCGCGCGGGCCATGGCGATACTCCAGCGGATGGAACGGTTCGGCGTCACTCAGCGACATCTCTTTGAGTTTGAGGGACAGTTCGTTGGCCAGGCCATAGCGCGGCCCGGCGCCGAGCAGCGCGATCCGCGAGATGGCGCCATCGGCTCCCAGATGCTCCATCGCGATGGTACTCGACGCCAACAGACGACGTGCCACATCGCAGAGTGGATACCAGCTGCCAAGCGCCAGCGGGTCATCATTCCACAGGGTGGCACACGCCATCGCCGCGAGTTGCAGCGTCGTGAAAGCACGAGTCTGCGCGACGCTCTGTTCCTGCCCGGCCGGGAGCACCAGTGACACATCGCTCAGCGCAGCGATGGGGCGGTCGGGATAGTTGGTAATGCCGAGCGTCGTCGCACCGGCCGCCCGGGCCACCCGCAACGCCTCGACCGTCTCGGTGGTCTCACCCGAGCGGCTCAGCGCGATCACCAGCGTGCGTGCGTCGGCTGCCAGCAACGCGTCGGCATCGAGCCACAGTGCGCTCGCCGGTGCGGCCGTCACTGCCACGCCGCGCCGTGGCCGGATGAGCGCAGCGGCATGGAGCGCCAGGTAGTAGGGCGAACCACACCCGATGATGATCAGCTGGTCGTAAGCCCGTGATGTGAGCACTTCGCACAGGCGTGGCATGGCCACCTCGAGCTCGGCGATGGTGTGCTCCCATGCCTCCGGTTGTGACATGATCTCGTGCCAGGTGTGCATACCCGGAGTGTGTGTCATCGTGTCCTCGCCTTCCTGTCGAAGCTGGCTCGCGCGGTGTCCACCGGCGATTATACGACCGGGAATGTCCGATGGTTGTGATTGGCGCGAGGACACGCCCACGACGCCGCATGATGCTCCGCGCGAGAGGCCATGGATCGGGTCGCTGGCACACGATGGCCGCACGCCTGGCTCGGCCTGTTCGACGTGCGCGCACGCCATGCCTGGTACGAACCGCATAGTGCGCGACCAACAACATGGCTGATGCCCAACCGTCGATCTCCGGCGCCATGTGACCGCGATGCGGGCGGAGAGCCTGTGTGCGCACTGGTGCATGCCCAGGCATCGCTTCCCTGATCGCGCAGTGCATTCACATCATCACGGCGCCGACGCTCTCCACCGGAATCGCCCTGCTCTGGCAGTTGCCTCTATGGTGCAGATGGCCGGGTGAACATCGCCGACCGGATATCTCGGGCGGTCCATGGTGTGCTCGCGGTTCGTCTCGGCCTTGGGAGCCGACTTGTTCGGTGTGCTTGATCTCGTCGGTGTGACGGCGATCGCGGCTGGTGTCTGGATGGCATTGGCGCTCCTCGCATGGTCTGGCTGCAGTTCCATGGCCGAGTACCACTAGAGCGTGTTCTCAGCA
>CAIQIY010000625.1 GCA_903871975.1 uncultured Chloroflexota bacterium
CCCGCCTGCGCGAGCTCGCCCAGAGCTGAGGGCGGGCCGGCGCTGCGCGGCGCCATGGCTTCACGCCGGCGGCGCCGGGCGATACTCGAGGCGCGTGACGCCGTTGGCGTAGGCATGCAGCGCGAGGCGCTGCAGCGTCGGGTGTGGGCCGGGGCCGTCGATGAGGCTCGGGCCAGCGCCGAGCACCTCAGGGATGACGAAGACGACCAGTCGGCTGATCAGGCGTCGGGCGCTCCAGGCGGCAGCCAGCTGGCCCCCACCCAGCAACCACACATGGCGGTGGCCAGCAGCGGCCAGGTGGTGCGCCACCAGCTCGGGTGGCTCGGCCGTGGCGCGAACCTGTGGCGGCAGATCCGGCAGCGGCGCCCGGCTGCACACGACGCTCACGTGGGCCGGATACGGCCATTCGGGCAATGCACGGCAGAACTCGTACGTGCGCCGCCCCATCACGATCGCATCGACTGTCGCCATGAACGCACCGAGCCCATAGTCCTCATCGGGATGATGCCACGCGTCGAGCCAGCCGACACCACCCGTGGCGTCGGCGATGCGGCCATCGAGCGATTGGGCCACCAGGTAACTGACCTCGATCATTGCAGCCTCCGTCGTGTGGGGCGCGATCGCCGCATGCGCCAAGGCGCCCCGCAGGTATGCTATGATACGCGACGAAGGGGTCGCAGACGAAGGCACACCGATGCGTGAGCAGGCGAGCATTCAACCCACAGGATCGGACAGCCCGCCGAGTGACCGGCTGATCATCGCCGGCCGCGGCATCGCGCTGCTGGCCGCGTGGACGGCCACCGGCGGCAGCCTGTACTTCAGCGAGGTGTTCGGCTGGCTGCCGTGCGTGCTGTGCTGGTACCAGCGCATCGCGATGTACCCGCTGGCGTTCATCCTGACCGTTGCGCTCATCCGTGGCGACCGGTCGGTTCACTGGTACGTGTTGCCACTCTCGATCACCGGCGGCGCCATTGCGCTGTACCACTACCTGTTGATTCGCACCGACTGGTTCGTGCCGCCGCCGTGCACCGGCGGCATCCCGTGCAACGTCGACTACATCAACCTGCTGGGCTTCATCAACATCCCGTTCCTGGCGCTCATCGCCTTCACCATCGTGAGCTTTGGTGTGCTGGCGCCTGCGGTGATGCTCGACGACGAGCCGGCGCCACCACCGTTGCGGCACGACCCACTGCGGCTGACTGCGTTGGCGCTCGCCGGCGCGATCATCGTCGCCTTCGCCGTCGTGCGCTGAGGGAGCCGACATGCTGTACCGCACGCCGTGCCCGCCACCATCGCCGTCGGCACCGCGCAGGGTACGAGCATGCTGATCGCCGCCGCCCTCGCCGCCGTCACCGTATGCGCGTTCGCCATCACATGGCTCAGCGTTCCGCCGGTGATCCGCCTGTGCCAGCGCCGCGGGTGGGTCCAGGTGCCTGGCGGCCGTCGCGCGCACGCCGCGCCCACCGGCAACGTCGGTGGCATCGCGCTGTATCTCGGCACGATGGGCGCGCTGGCCGGCTCGTTGGTGCTCACCGGCACGCTCACCGGTCTCGAGCGCTCGTCGTTCGAACTGCTGCGCATCGGGCTGGTCTTTCTCGGTGGCACGCTGATCTTCCTCGTCATGTGGCTCGACGATATCGTCGACTTGCCCTGGTGGCAGAAGTTCATCGCACAGGTCTGCACCGGGCTGATCATGGTCGGGCCATTCCTCTGGGAGCAGGCACTGTACCCGGGCAGCGACGGTGGTCCGGGCGAAGCGCGCGGCATCATCCTCACCCTCTTCAACGTGCCATTCGTCGGGCAGATCTCGCTCCACCAACTCAGCCCGTGGCTGGCGATCATCGCCACGGTCTTCTGGATCGGCTGGATGAGCAACACCATCAATTGGAGCGATGGCCACGACGGGGTGGCAGCCGGGATCTCGCTGATCGCGGCGGCGATGCTGGCGATTCACGCGGTGCGCCTCGGGCAGTTCACCATCGCGATGGTGCCACTGGCCGTCGCCGGCGCGTGTGCCGCCTTTCTGTGCTACAACCTGCCGCCGGCGCGGATCTTCATGGGCGACAGCGGCGCCGAGTTCCTCGGCGTCATGCTCGGCGTCTCGGCGATCATCGGTGGCGCCAAGCTCGCCACCATCCTGCTGGTGCTGGGGGTCCCGATTCTCGATGTCGTCTGGCTGATCGTCAGCCGCGTGCTGGCCGGGCGTTCGCCCACCCGCGGCGCACGCGATCATCTGCATCACCGGCTGGCCGACATGGGGCTCCGTCCACGGCAGATCGTGGCGATCTTCTACTCGCTGAGCATCGGCTTTGGCGTGCTCGGCATCAGCGACATCAGTGCGTCGGCCAAACTGGCAGCACTGGCAGCGCTGGTGGTGATCGGCAGCGTGCTGATCGCTATCGCGACGCGCCGCGCCACCGTGCGCGGTGCGGCGGCGCAGGTCGATGCGTAATGCCTGGCTGCGGCGCTGCCGCCGGACATGCCCGCGCGACGATCGCGCACCACCATGGTATCATCCGCGAATCGATCCCTGCAGGAGCCAGCACCATGCCCGTCGAGCCCGAGCAGATCGGCGATCTGGTCTATGTGCCACATCCCGACTACCCCTATCCGTTTCCGGTCGAGCGTCCGCCGCATTTCTGGATGACCGAACAGACCGGGCGGTTGGGCGATGTGATCGAGCGCTACTTCCAGGGTGAGCGGTTGTCCGCCGACGATCTGCTGGTGATCAAGGCGTATCTGCAGCAGTATCTGGAGCGCGTGATGCTGACGGCCGATGCGCGCCGCGACCGGTTGCTGCAGCAGTTGGCCACGTTGCGCACCCGCCGCGAGATCGAACGGTTTGCCGATGACATCGCCGACTTCGGCGTCGAGCCGTTCTGAAGCGGCGCCGCGGGCTGCTCGCCAACCTGGCGCGTGAGGCGCGCCGCACGCCATCCAGCAACATGAGATGAGGACCGGAATGACCGTGGCCGATGTGCCAGGATCCCGTGAAGCAATCTACCGCCGCAACTTCGTCTTCTTTCTGATCGACAACATCCTGTTCAATGTCGCAATGGGCATTCTGGGCATCACGACCGTCATTCCGGCATTCGTGCGCGAACTGACCGATGTCGAGGTCCTGATCGGGCTGTCGGGCAACATGTTTGCCATCGGGTACACCCTGCCGCAGTTGTTCATTGCGCGCCTGCTCCGTCGCCACGCACGCAAGAAGTGGTGGTTCGCCGGGCCGAACATCCCGGTGCGTACGATGATGCTGGTGTTCGCCGGGTTGGCGCTGGTGATCGGCGACCGGCCGGACCTTCTGCTGGTTGCCTTTCTCGTGTGTTACGGCATCGCCGCGCTCGGCGACGGCGTGGTCGGCGTGCCGTGGGCCGATCTGGTGGGAACCAGCCTCGACCAGCGCTGGCGCGCCCGCATGCTGGGGCTCACCGTCGCCACATCGGGGACCATCCTGCTGACGATCAGCCCATGGATCGGCCAGATCCTGAGCGCGGCCGGTCCGGGCTTCCCGACGAACTATGCGACGCTGTTCGGCGTCGCCGGCACGCTGCTGGCATTGTCGATCATCCCGTGTCTGTTCATTCGCGAGCTGCCGGGCGCGCGGGCCCACGATGACATCCCGCCGCTGCGGGCATTCCTGCCCGAACTCGGAACGATGCTGCGGGACGATCGGCCCTTTCGTGGCTATGTCGCCATTCGCGCGCTCTGCAGCCTCTCGTTGATGGCAGCACCGTTCTACATCGGCTACGCGACCACCACGCTGGGGCTCGGCAGCGATGTTGCCGTGCCGACGCTGTTGGCGATGCAGATGATCGGGAGCGTGACCGGCGCGTTGGCATATACCTGGCTGGGCGCGCGCGACAACATCGCGTTCATCCGCATGGCGCTCGCGTGTGCTGCCTTGCAGCCGATCTGTGGCCTGATCGCCGGATGGCTCGGCCCATGGCCGCTGTACGTCGGGTTTCTGGTGTATGGCGTGGCGGCGAGCAACCTGCTGATCAGCCTGCTCAACTGGCTGGTGCAGTACGCCGGCGCCGAACGCCGGCCGGTCTATGTCGGCCTGTCGAACACCATCGCGGCGCTCGCGCTGCTGGTTGCGCCGATCGTCGGCGGCACCATCGTGGCACAGCTGGGCTACGAAGTGCTCTTCGGGACGACGCTGCTGATCGTGCTGGCAGCCATGGTGCTCACGTGGCGGGTGTTGCGCAACACGGTACGGGATCGCGCCGCGTGATCCGGGCAGATCACACGGCGCCCCTCGATCAGCGGATCGCGCCGCGCGCTGCCACCGGCCAGACGACGTCTACCACGCCGGCGCGATGGCCGACGAGTTCGTCGAACAGGTTCACCACCGGACAGCAGTGGTTGGGAATGATCGTCAGGCGGTCACCGACGACCGGGCGCCGGGCACATGCGCTGAAGTCGATGATGCCGTGCTCCTCGGACATGCCGCTGAAATGGGCTTCGGGATACTCGAGGACCAGGCCGTGGCCACTGAGGCCGAGCAGATCCGACGAGAACGTCTTGCTGCCACCATCGATGACCCCACGGTCGGCGGTCGGTCGGCTCACGACCGTCGTGATCACGCTGAACGAGCAGGTTTCGCGGGTCATCGCGCCGTTGGTGATGGTGTAGCGGTCGCCGAAGACATACATCCCGGCGCGGTGTTCGGTGACCTCCGGGTACTCATGCGCCTGCCACATGCCGCGCGTGCTGCCGCCGCTGACGCGTGCGAACTCGATGCCGGCAGGCGTGAGGATGTCGCGCACCGCACGGACGAACGCCGTGCTCTGCGGGCTGGTCGGGTAGGTCATCAGGCCACCGAAGCGCAGCTCGTCGCATGCTGCGATCAGGCGGGCGAGCTCGGCTGCCTCGGCAGGTGTCTGGACACCGCAGCGTGCGCCGCCGCTTTCGAACTCGACCAGCACCGTGAGCGGCACACCGGCCCGCCGCGCTGCCTGGGCCAGGCCGTGGATCACCGCTGCCGAATCGGCGGTGACGCTGAGCGTCGCCCGCGGCAGCAGCGCGCTGAGGCGCTCGAGTCGTGCATCACCCACCAGGTTGTACGGGATGAACACATCGCGGATGCCGGCTGCGATCATCACCTCGGCTTCGCCCAGCTTCTGGCAGGTGATGCCCACCGCGCCGGCATTCAGTTGCAACCAGGCGATCTCGGGGCTCTTGTGGGTCTTGATGTGTGGTCGATTCGCGATATGGTGCGCATCACAATATTCCTGGAAGCGCTGGATGTTGGTCATCATCTGATCCAGATCGATGACGGCGACCGGAGTTTCAAGCTGATCAAGGTGTTTCATGGTTCCTCACAACATCACACAGCTGGCGGCCCGTGTGGATCGTCACGCCTCCCAGCGCGTGGCGTGCTTCGTCAGGAGCTCGGCGCCGGTCGCTGTCACCAGCATGCCGTGCTCGAGCCGGATGCCCGTCTCGCCGGGCAGGTACACGCCTGGCTCGAGCATGATCACCATGCCAGCCTCGAGCGTGATGTCGGCATACGGCACGATGCGGGGCTCTTCGTGGCCCGACACGCCGACGCCATGACCGGTGTGGTGCGGGTAGTCGGCTTCGCCGGCGTCGCGCAGGTACTGGCGCACCGCCCGATCGAGCTCGCCGGTGTTGCGCCCGGGGCGCACCAACGAGATGGCATACTCGAGCGCATCGCTCACCAGCCGATGGAGCGCCGCCTGGCGTGGGCTCGGCGTACCGGCATAGTAGGTCGCGCAGCTATCGCTCCAGTACCCACCGAGCTGCGTGCTCAGATCGACGACGAACGAGTCATCCTCGCGAATGACCACGGGTTGTGGCCACCCTCCCTGGTGTGCCCGGCGCCCGACGGTGCAATCGTTGCCGATCGCCACCCGTTGGCCGGCGGCCAGCGTGATGGCATGCTCGAGCGCCGCCCACACATCGAGCTCGGTGGCTCCCGGCACCACCGCGCGCCGTGCCGCGTCCAGGCCAACATCCGTGAGCGCGAAATTGGCGCGCAGCAGCGCGAGCTCTTCATCGGTCTTGACCATGCGCGCCGGAACCAGCAGGCTGTCGATCGCCCGTGGCTCGGCGGCCACCGGCAATGCTGCCCGCAGGAACAGCGGCAAGGTGTGCGGTTCGATGCCAACCACACCGCGCGCCGCGGCGGTGAGGTGCTGCACGACGGCGAACAGGCTGCGCTGGCTGGCAATCGGTTCGTGCAGCGTATAGCCGCGGTAGTGGAGCACGGGACACCCACTGCGCTCGGCAGCTGCGGCGTGCGCATCGAGCACGATCATCGTCCACTCGCCGCCGGCGTACCACACCAGCGGCGGCCCGGCGAGGAACAGGTTCGGGCCGCTCGGTACCTGTGCGGCAAAGCCGGTGAGCCAGGTGACGCTCCATGGGGTGCTGAAGAGCGCACGCTCGATGCCTTGGGCCCGCAGCAGGTCGTGCGCGCGTTCGCGCTGGATCGCATGCATCATCGCATCACCCCTTCGTCGTCAGCGCGATCTGGGCCAGGCGTGCGCCGAGGATGCCACTCGGATCGCCGACGCAGATCAGCGTATAGCCCAGGCCGCGCAACGTCGGGCCATCGCCGATCATCCACATGTTCTTGCCGACGGCGCGCCCGGCCGCACGGATGCGCCCCAGCGCGGCCTGCAGCTCGGCATCGTCGAGCCCGCTGCCACAACCCAGCTCCATGCTCAGATCATACGTCCCCACCGCGATCGCGGTGGTGAGCTCATGCGCGGCGAGCGCCTCGACCTGCGCCAGGCCGAGCTGCGTTTCGATCTGTGGCAGCACTACCAGATGGTCTTCGACGTGGCTGCGCCACGTGTCATACCGAACGTCGGGGAGACCATGATTGCCCCAGCCGCCTGGCCGACGCCGACCGCGTGGCGGCAGCCACAATGCCTCGCGGGCCTCGTCGAGTTGTTCGGTGCGCTCGATGGCCGGCAGCATGATGCCCACCGGCCCCATGTCGATGGCACGCCGCACCTGATCGTAATCAGACGAGATCGTGCGGACCAGCACCGGAAAGCCGATCAGTCGGCCGATCTGGCAGCATTCGGCGATCAGCTGGTCGCTGTGCGGGCCGTGCTCACGATCCAGGATGATGTAATCGAGCCCGGCCTGCTGGCAGAGCTCGATCAGCCGTGGCCAGACATGATCCATCGCGAGCAGGCCGACCGTCGGGCGTTCGGTGCGGATACGGTCGATGAAGTTGGCGGCAGCGTGCATGGTGCGCTCCTGGCATCCAATCGGGGCAACAGTCAGCGGGCGGGAGTGTTCCTGGCGATGACCGCGTGGTTGACGATCGCGGCCGGGCGCTGGCCACGAACCAGCGCATCGATCGATGCGGCCAGCTCGTGATGCAGATCATGCTGCGCCTCGCGCGACGACGCGGCCGCATGCGGCGTGAGCAGGACGCGGCGCGAGTCGAACGCATAGAGCGGGTGCGCAATACCGGGCGGTTCGTCTTCGAGCACATCAAGGGCTGCACCGAAGATCCGGCCGGCATCGAGTGCAGCGACGAGGGCGGCGGTGTCGACCAGCGGACCGCGGCTGGTATTGACCAGCGTCGCATCGGGGTTCATCAGCGCCAGGCGATTGGCGTCGATCAGGTGGTAGGTCGCCGGCGTGAGCGGCACGTGCAGGCTGACCACGTCCGACTGGCGCAGCACGTCCGCGAGCGGCAGCGGGGTCACGCCCATGGCGCGCACCTGATCGTCGGACAGATAGGGATCATGGCCGAGCACGCGACAACCGAACGGTGCCAGGCGCTGCGCCACGCCCCGGCCGATGCGCCCCAGGCCGATGATGCCGATGGTCTGGGCGGCGATCCGACGCATGCCGCGTTCGGCATCATGTGCCGCTTGCCACGCGCCACGCCGAACGGCGCCATCGAACCAGGCGATGCGCCGTGCGCTCGCCAGGATCAGGCTGGCCGCATGATCGGCGACATCGGGGACACAGTAGGTAGGGGCATTGCACACCACGATGCCCGCCGCAGTCGCCGCCGCGAGATCCACCGAGTCGTAGCCGACGCCGCAACGGATGATGCCGCGGCAACGGCGAAGTCCGGCGATCGTCGCGGCATCGAATGGCACCAGATACGTCAGGATGACGTCGGCATCACGCATGTGTGGCGCATTGGCGTCGCCCAGGACGAACTCGGCGCCCGCCGCGTGTGCAGCATCGCGCTCGATCGTGTATGGCATCAAGCGATCGAGCGGGTCAATCACATAGACTGTGGCCATGGACCTTCCTCACACGCTGATTCGTTGACCGCTGGCCGCACTCGTTTCGGCAGCGAACAGCACCGCCAGGAGGTGGCGCTCGACGGCAAAACTGCTGCAATAGGCAACGTCGCCACGTACTGCAGCCAGGAAATGGTTGAGTTCGTCGAGATACATCTGCTCAGTGGCCCAGCCGGCCAGCCCCGGACCATCGCCAAACTCGCGCCAACTCTGGCTGTCGGGTCGATACCAACGGACGCGATGATCGCTCCAGTTCCAGTGGATCGACCCATCGCTGCCAATCACGCGCCAACTGCGCTCGGCCGGCTGTGCCAGCAGATCCATCTGGAGGTGCCCGATGGCGCCACCGACGTGCTCCATCAGCAGGTGATAGACATCGAACGCCGTTGTCTCGAGCGTCGAGCAGTGTGCTGCCATGGCGCTGACGCTGTGCACTGCGCCCATGATCCAGCAGATCGGCTCAAGCTCGAAGACCACCTGATCGCGCCCACCACCTGTCTCGCGGCTGGCGACATAATACTCGCGAATATGCTCCCACGGATGCCAGTTCGGCAGGTAATTGCCCGAATGATAACTACTGGTCAGCACCGTCCCGATCGCCTGCTCATCCACGAGCCGTTTGACGGCCATGAGCGCCGGATGAAAGCGCAGCGTGCAACTCGGGACGGCCAGCGTGCCGGCGGTGGCAGCAGCAGCGATCAGGCGATCACTCTCGTCGATGGTGCGTGGGCAGTTGATCTCGGTGAAGCAGTGTGCGCCAGCGGCGAGCGCGGCGAGCGCCGCGTCGGTGTGCTGGTCGGGCGGCGCGGCGACGATCACCACATCGGGTGCGCGTGCGAGGCCTTCGTCGCGGCTCGCGACTACGTCGATGCCATACAGCTGGCGCGCTTGCTCGCGCCGATCTGCCCGTGGATCGACGCCGGTGATCTCGCGCAGCCCCGCTGCAAGCAGATTGCGTACGCGCCGCCGCCCCATTGAGCCTAGTCCGATCACCGTCGCCCGCATCACCGTTTCCTTCCGTACCATGCCAGCCATGACAACGTTGCTGGTCTGACCATGGTGGCAAGCATACCACATCGCGTCGTGTCGCTGGCTGCGCCATGGTGGCGCACGATCATCGCGTGCGCGCCGTGCGGTATGCCGTGGATCGATATGCCCGATCCGTGCAGCACAGCCGTGCCCTGCATGCCGTGCTGCACCTGCTATAATCCGTGGCACGAGCGCTGGATCGCCCACCGGGCAACGAGCGAGAGAAGCACGAGCGAAGCAGAGGAGGAGCCATGCATGCGTTCCGGATCGCCTGGCGTGCGAGTCGTGATCTGTTCGATGAACTCTTCACCGCGATTGCCGTCAACCTGCTGTGGGTGATCATCAATCTGCCACTGCTCGGTGTCGCGTTCTCGCTGGGCCTGACCGCGATGATCGAGTGGGACATCCAGCCCTTCGTGCTGGCGGCACTCGCCCTGATGATCGCCGTGTTGCCGTTTGGTCCATCGAGCAGCGGGCTCACGCTGGTGGCACAGCGCATCTTCGAAGGGCGTTCGGTGTCGTGGCGCCTGTTCTTTGATGGCTTCCGTGCGCCACGCAACCGCAGCTGGCAGGTATACGGTGCCTGGATGGCAGTCTTCATCATTCTCTTGGTCAACATCGCATTCTACACGCAGATTGCGCCACCATACAACGCGTTTCTCACCATGTTTTTCTTGTACATCGTCATATTGTGGATTGCGGTGTTGATTCACCTGGGACCACTGATCATCCTGCAGGAAGATCGCTCAGTGATCAAACTCTTCCGAAACGCGCTCATTTTGATGCTTGGTCGCCCGGTCGCTACACTGATCACAATGCTGCTGATGTCGATCATCGTACTGCTCTCAATCGCCATCAACCTCATCCCGTTGCTGTTGCTGACACCAACGTGGTTGGCGGTCTGGGGGTTTCGCGCGACTGCCCAGGCGATCGAGGAGATCGAGGAGCGGCGGCGCGCGCTGCAGAACCCGACCGACGAGGGCCCCCCTGCTGCGGGTGGTCGTGGCCGGCGCGGCCAGATCCGGCCGCGCGACTGACGCATCGCCCATGGCGCCCGGCTGCTGCGTGGGCATGCCCCAGTGGCGCATCCGTCATTCCTGGCTCGGCTGATCACCCAGGCACATGCCCAGATCGCGTGCGGTTTCGATCGAATCGCTCGCCAGTGGCACCAGACGCATGCGGCCCGCCACCAGCGCCAGCGGGACATAACGAACCTCTGGGGGATCGAGCGCCACCATCACACCACTATGGCCGGCTGCCAGGCCGCGCACGGCTGCCGCGCCGAAGCGCAGGCTCAGCAAGCGATCCGAAGCTGTCGGCGTACCACCACGCAGCAGATGCCCCAACACCACCACGCGCGTCTCTTTGCCGGTGAGGGCTGCGATCTCGGCCGCGACGCGCTCGCCGGCGCCGCCGAGGCGTTCGGCGCGCCCGACCTCGGCGGCCAGCACCGAGGTCGTTCCACCGACCGGATGGGCACCCTCGGCGACCACCACGATCGACGAGTGGTGCCCCGACTGCTCGCGCGCGGCGATCGCCGAAGCCACCACCGCCGGATCATAGGGAATCTCGGGGATCAGCACCACATCGGCGCTGCCGGCCAGGCCGGCATGCAGCGCGATCCAGCCAGCATAGCGCCCCATCACCTCGACGACCAGCACACGGCTATGCGACGCCGCAGTGGCATGCAGCCGATCGATGCACTCGGTGGCAAACGCCACCGCCGTATCGAAGCCGAACGTCACAACGGTCTGATCCAGATCGTTATCGATCGTCTTGGGCACACCGATGACGCGCAGCCCTCGGCGCGCCAGTGCATCGGCGATGGTGAGCGAGCCATCGCCACCCAGCATCACCAGCGCATCGACGCCAGCATCGGCCAGGCGCGTGATGACCTCGTCGCCGCGATCGACCTCGACGACGCTGCCATCGGGCTGATGGTGCGGAAAACGCAGTGGATTGCCGCGATTGGTCGTGCCCAGGATCGTGCCGCCGAGTGTGGTGATACCCTCGACCCTGGTGGCGTCAAGCGGAATGATCCCGCCGCCGGGGTAGCGTTCGGGAAACAACAGCCCATTGAATCCATCGCGAATGCCGAGACACTCCCAACCACGCTTCAGTGCTGTCAGGACCACAGCGCGAATCACGGCGTTCAGCCCGGGAGCGTCGCCGCCGCCGGTATTGATGGCAATGCGTCGGATGGTCATGCTCTCCCCCTCTTCTGCGATGTTGCTGGTTGGCCCACGCGATTATACGTTCGATCGGAGACCGGGCCGTGCGGCTGATGCATAGTGCCGAACCTGCATCGTCGCTGCGCGACACCACCCGCCTGCAGCACAGCGCGGGGGTGATGGGGCGCTCTGCGTGTCCGCAGCACGACGCCGATGCAGCTTGCCGCACAGCTCCCGGTTGACTGTTTACGGTCGTCTGCAGTATGATAGATGGCACCGGGTGCGTTCTTCGCCCGGCGATCGATCTACCACAGGGGGTCATGATGCGAACATTCGTAAGCGCGCTCAGCTTTCTGGCCGGCCTCGGCGTAGGCCTGATTGGCGGAGCCGCGCTGCTGGCATATGCCTACCAGGCGGCGGGCCTGTATCCGCCCGATGACGCCACCATCAAGTTCATCGCGCGCGAGCGGGGCTGGCTGCGCGACGATGTGTAGGCGCGCCCGGCGGCTGCCGGTCAGCGACGCGCCACCCAATGAAGCCAAGGCCATCACCATCAGCACTTGGGGTCGGTGAAGACAGCGAGTGAGCGAGGGAGCATGCCGATGGAACGACCGTGGTTTGCGCATTACGAAGCTGGTGTCCCCCGTACCGTCACCTATCCGGAGCAGACACTGAGCCAGTTGCTCGACGCGAGCGTCAAGCAATACCCGCAGTCGATCGCCACCAATTTCGTGCTCAGCTATCTGCTCGGTGGGCGGGTGACCATCGGGGCGCGGCGCACCTACCAGCAACTCGGTGAGGACGTCAACCGCTTTGCGAATGCCCTCTACCAGATCGGAGTACGGCGTGGCGATCGTGTCGCGCTCATGCTGCCCAACTCACCGCATTTCGTCATTGCATTCTTCGCCGCGATGCGAATCGGTGCGGTGATCGTAAACAACAATCCGACCTACACCTCGCGCGAGCTCAAGCATCAACTCGTCGACTCGGGTGCCGAGACGATCGTGATGCTGAACCTGTTCTGGCCACGGCTCCACGAAGTCCAGGCCGAGACGCCCGTCAGGCGCGTGGTGATCGTGCATGTCTTCGACACGCTGGCGGCAGTGCCGAAGCTGCTGGTACGCGCAAAGCAACGGCGCTCCACCGAGACGCCATGGGTCGACGTCGAAGCGGGCAACGGTCGGTACATGTTCGAGGATCTGTTGCGGCGCTATGGCCCCACGCCACCGCCAGTCGACGTAACACCCGACGACGACGCGCTGTTCCAGTACACCGGCGGGACGACCGG
>CAIQIY010000626.1 GCA_903871975.1 uncultured Chloroflexota bacterium
CGGCTGAGGCAACGCCGCTCGGACCGGTGCTGCGGGCCAGCTGCGGCGCCGGTCGCAATTCCGCCGTCCCGTGTGCGTGGCGCGCTCGCCCAGTCGTAGTCCGAGCGGTCCGCGGTGCGATGCCGACGCTGTGCGCGCCGTCACGGCGTGGTACGGTCGCGCAGCAGCGTATCGAGTCGTCGCTGCTCGGTGCGCACGTCCCATGGCCAGCGCGCGGGCGCGAGCGCGCGCCCGAGCAGATCACCGTCGCAGCGGCGGCGCTGGATCGCGCGGCGTTCGGCCAGCAGATCGCCCAGTTCGCCCAGCGCGGCCAGCCGCCCGGCGAGCGTCGCCCAGCGCCGCGTCAGCAGTGCGACGGCACATGCGGCGAGTTCGTAGACCGCAATCGACCCCGCACAACGCATCAGCGTGCTGGTGGGGAAGCCCCGTACGATGACGCGCCAGCGATTGCGTGCCAGCAGGCGCGACTTGAATGGGGAGCCATGGACGCCGGTAGCCGAATAGACGTGCCGCGCACGCGCTGCCGGTACTACCAGGCTGCGCCAGCCGCGCAGCACGGCACGCACCGCCAGATCGGCGTCCTCGAGGTAGGCAAAGAACTGCGGATCGAATACCCCTACGTCGTCGAGCAGTGCGCGCCGGTAGAGCGCCAGCCCGCCACTCGGGCCGAAGATCGGCTGTGGCTGTGCGGGCATGTCCGACACCGGCCGGCACGGCCAGAGATCCAGCGCCAGGCCGTCGCGGTGCATGACGATGCCCGCCGAGGCTACCAGATGTGGCGCGTGATCGAACAGCAGCAACCCGCCGAACGCTGCGACATCGGGGTAATCCTGGAGTGCAGCACACAGTGCCGCGATGCAGCCCGGCTCGACGAAGGCATCGTTGTTGACGAGCAGAATCGCCTCGCCAGACGCGACGCGCAGCCCGGCATTGACCCCGGCGGCAAAGCCGATGTTCGCGTCGAGGGCTACCAGCAGCACGGCGGGCTGCTGCATCAGCCACTCGCGTGAACCGTCGGTTGAGCCGTTTTCGACGACGATCAGCTCGGCGCCAGCCGGAAGCTGCGGTACGAGTGCCGCCAGGCACTCCGGCAGGTAGCGCACGCCGTTCCAGTTGACGATGATGACCGAAAGTGCCACATCGGGCATCGTTTCACCTTCCGTGCCGCGGTCCCGTGCCGGGCAGTCTGCTTGACGATGATGACCGAACGTGTCGCGTCGGGCATCGCTGCACGTTCCGCGCCGTGACCAGGCACCCGGCAGCCTTCATTCGTCGATGCGCTCGATCTGTGCACGGCCGGCGCTGAGCTCGACCAGCGCTGCACGCAGCCCGGCGGCGTTGCGTTCGGGCACGGTGAACAGCACGCTCACGACGTCGGTGAAGGTCTCGTCGTCGATGTGCGCGTCGGCTGCCTGCAGTGCACGGCGCGCCAGCTCATAGCAGGGGTATGGCAGCGTCGCCAGGAGTGTCGAACGAACGATCCGTGGCACGCGCTCGACGACCTCGAGCACTGCGCGGGCGGCGCCACCATAGGCGTGCACCAGCCCACCAGTGCCGAGCAGGGTTCCGCCGAACCAGCGCGTCACGACCAGGGTCGCATCGCCCAGGCCACTGCCGCGCAACACTGCCAGCACCGGGCGCCCGGCAGTGCCCGAGGGCTCGCCATCGTCGCTCATGCCGAGCGTCGTGGTGGCACCATGGCCGATGACGTAGGCATACACGTGGTGCGACGCATCGGGTAGTGCGGCGCGCACGTCGGCAATGGCGCGCCGGGCCGCGGCGACATCGCTGGTCGGCATCAGCTGCGCGAGGAACCGCGAGTTGGCCGCGCGAATCTCGGCGCGTGCCGCCGCCGCCGGGATGAGCGGAAGATCATCAGTGTGTGCATCCATGTCGCTATCATACTGCAGGTGGCGGCAGCACGCGGCATCGTCTGGTCTGCAACGGGATAGTTCCACTGGTGCCGCCGAGCCCGCTGGCGGCTCAGCCGCACGATGCGGGGTCGGGAGTGCCGCGTGCGCTGCTGCCGAGCGTACGGCTCGCATGCATGGCATGGTGCACATGCCGGTGACGACCAGCGTACATCGCATCGGTCCTCACCGGCATGCTGGCAGCGGTCGCGTCGACCCCACGACAATTGGCAGAGAACACCCCGCCAGTGCCTGGAGTACTCGTGTGGTGCAGCCTGTTCGGACGACGCAGCCGGTTGGCGCGATCGTTCGGGAATGATCGAAACCGCGGGCGCAGGGGCGCGACGCAGCGGCACGACGTCGTGGCTGGTTGGGAGCGGCTGGCTCGTCGCGCTGCCTGCCATCACAGTCAGGCATCCGCGACGTCGTGCCCCGGGCTGGCTATACTATGCGGCGACGCGCCACCCACAGTGCGCGACGAGCGAAGGAGAGCGGCGACGATGGCTACGCGACGACCGGTGATCGGCATTCCCTGCAGTACCTTCGCCGAGGCCTGGTACACCCCGGCCAATGGCAACTCGATCAGCTACCTGCGTGCCGTCGAGGCGGCCGGCGGTGTGCCGCTGCTCATCCATCTGAGCGATGACGCGGCAGTCCTCGATGCGCTGTACCAGCACCTCGATGGCCTGTTGCTCGCCGGTGGCGTCGATGTCGATCCAGCCAGCTACCGGGCACCGCGGCATCCAGCGCTCGAAGCCACGGA
>CAIQIY010000627.1 GCA_903871975.1 uncultured Chloroflexota bacterium
GGCACGCTCATCATCGGCGGCAGCGGCGTCAGTGTCGCAGCCGTGCGCGCTGCACGGCTGCTCGGCGCACGCGGCATGATCATCGGCGGCATCGATGCCGCCGTACTGGCCGAACTCCTCGACGTTCGCATCATCGACATCCGTGCCATCGCCCGTGGCACCTACCGGCTCGCGGGCGACGGCGACCATTTCACCCTCATCGTGATCGAGGGATTCGGCGAGCGCCCGATGATCCAGGCGGCCTTCGACGTCCTGACGCTACACAATCGTCACGATGCATTCGTGGATGTTCCGGCACCGTCATCCGGCGAGCCGGGCCGGCCGCGCATCGTCATCCCACTTGCCGCGCGTACCGCTACGACGCGGTCGCACATCCAGCGCGCGGCGTTGCGCCAGGGCGCCGTCGTGCGGCTGGTCAATCCCGAGCATCTCGGCACGCAGGCACGCGTACGCGCCGTACCGATGCAGCCGGGGCGGAGCGGGGCACGCGTACGGACCGCGTTGGTCCATCTGGTGTGCGACGATGGCAGCCTGCTCACCGTGCCACAATCAGCGATCGAGGTCATCGGATGATTGGCGCACGATCCAGCACACATCCATCCGCGACCACACGACGTATGTCTGTTCTGGAGCGAGCAAGTGACTGCCGAGTGAGCATGCCGTACGTCAGAGAGCAACCGAGGCAGCGCCGCGCGCAGGCACACACCACGATGTCTCGTGGTTGCACCACTTCTGCCCATATGCTATACTCGCGGCGCGGTTTCGCAGCCGTGCGAACTGCCCGGGCACACCGACGAGTGGTGACCGGAGTCGCCGATCCACGGCGAGACGTTCTCGTGAATTACGGAGGGGGGGAGCGATGCGCCAGCGCATCCTGATCGTGATGGGCATCCTGCTCGTCGTCGGCATCGCGCTGTACCTGGTGGGGGTCCGATCGACGAAACTGCACATCTCGGTCGTCGCCGAGCCGCTCGTGTGTATCGGTGGCGAGCGCGCCAATCTTGAGCGTTGCGCCAGCGGCTTTCCGTTCACCAACGGTCTGCTCACCACAGTGATCGTCGACGTCCTGCTCGTGCTCACGGCATTCTTCACCGTGCGGCGCATGCAGCTGATTCCGCGCGGCATTCAGAACACCATCGAAGCGATCATCGAGGGCTTCTACAACTTTGCGAAGGGTGTCGACGCGAAGAATATCGCCAAGTTCTTCCCCTTCACCGCCACAGCGTTCTTCTTCATGCTGTATGCCAACCTCTTCGGCCTAGTGCCAGGAGTCGGCAGCATCGGCATGTGTGTCAACGCCGGCAAGGCCCACAGCGAAGCGATCGCCCGCGGCCCGGTCGCCGACGTCGCGCCAGCTGCCGCCGAGAGCGCAGAGCCCGACTTCTTCGCCAGCTGGCCGGCATCATGCCCCAAGGACACCACACTGGTACCCTACTTCCGCTCGCCGAGTGCCGACCTGAACAACACGCTGGCGTTCGCACTGATCGCCGTATTCCTGGTACAGGTCTTCGGTTTCCAGGCACTGGGGCTCGGGTATCTCACCAAGTTCTTCAACTTCAAGGAAGGCGGGATGGGCTTCTTCCTCGGCATTCTCGAACTCATCTCCGAGGTAGTGCGCATCATCTCGTTCGCCTTCCGACTCTTTGGCAACATCTTCGCCGGCGAGGTCATCCTCGTCGTCATGGCATTTCTCTTCCCATATCTGCTGCCTGCACCGTTCTACGGCTTCGAGATCTTCGTCGCCGTGATGCAGGCGATCGTCTTCGCCGTACTCTCGCTGGTGTTCATGTCGCTCGCCACCCAGGCTCATGGCGGCCACGACGACAAGGCACACGCAGCGGCACACTGATCGGTCGGTTTCGTCATTCCCGATCCGGATGCAACACGTGGTGAATGGACTCGACATCGATGGAGGACACCAGTCATGACTGACGAAGGGGCGCGCTTGATCGCGGCGGCGCTGGATGAAGGTGCGCGTATGATCGCGATGGCACTGGCGGTGGGTCTTGGCGCAATCGGGCCCGGCGCTGGCATCGGCATCATCTTCAATGGCGCGCTGCAGGCGATGGGCCGCAATCCCGAGGCCGAAGGCACGTTGCGCACCTACATGTTCCTCGGGTTCGCGCTCGCCGAGTCGTTGTTCATCTTCGGCTTGGTGGTAGGTCTGTTGATCGGCTTCAACATCATCTGAGTCGCCTGCGCCCCGCGCGGGCCTGATGGAGGAGCACAGCCTTGGAACAGCTAGGAATCAACTGGGGCCTGCTGATCGCACAGCTCTTCAACGTCGCATTCGTCGTCTGGCTACTCACACGATTGTTGTATCAGCCAGTGCTGAAGATGTTGAACGACCGCACCGAGCGCATTCAGCAGAGCCTGCAAGAAGCGGACCGCGTGAAGGAGCAGATGGCCGGCGCGTCACGCGAATACGAAACCGAGCTCGCCCGTGCCCGCCAGGAAGCGGCTGCAATCGTCGCCCAGGCACAGGAGCGTGCCCGAACGCAGGAAGCCGAAATCGTCGCCCAGGCCCGTCAGGAAGCCGAGCGCATTCGTCGTGACGCCCGCGAGCAGCTTGACCGCGAGCGTGAGCAGATGTTGCGTGACCTCAAGGGCCAGGTCGCCGATCTGGTCACCATCACTGCCTCGAAGGTGCTCGCCGCCGAGCTCAAGGGCCGGCACGATGCCCTGATCGAAGAATCGTTGGCAGGCCTGGGCCGGAACAATTAGCGTGCGGCTGAGCATGATCGCGCCACCCATGTGGCGCGTTCGGCTGCCCGCAGGAGGGACGATGTGAGTACAGGGGAAGCCCAGGTCGCCGCCCGTGCGCTCTACGACGTGGTGACGCGCGGGATGCTCAAGGGGCTGCGCGACGCCGATACGGCGCGTGCGGCGCTGGGCGACAGCGCGAGCGCTGCGCAGGTGCTGGCGGCATTGCCGGCGGGTGTCGCACCCGAGGTGCGCAATCTCGTCGCCTCGCTGGCCCAGAGCGAGGCACTCGACCAGCTCCCGGCGGTGATACGGTCGTTCGAGGGGCTGTTGGGTGGCGCGACACAGCGTGTGCTCGAGGGTGAGGTGACGAGCGCGGTGGCGCTTGATGGCGCACAGCAGGCGCGCATTCTCGCCGATCTGATGCAGCGCTACGGCGACCAGCTCGTGGTGCAGTTCTCGGTCGACGAGTCCTTGATCGGTGGCCTGATCGTGCGGATCGGCGACCGGGTGCTCGACAACAGCCTGCGCACGCGGTTGGCGGCGTTGCAGCGCAACATGATCGTCGGGTGACAGCGAGCAAAGAGTAAAGAGGAGCCGGCGATGTCCGTTGCAACACAGGGTCTCTACGAGCGCCTGCTGCGCAGCATCCAGGAGGGTGTCGACCTGCAGCCGCGCATGGTCAATGTCGGCACGGTGACTGCCGTGAGCGACGGCGTAGCCAGGATCAGCGGTCTCGAGCAGGTGATGGTCTCGGAGCTGCTCGAATTCCCGGTGAAGGCCGGGCGCAGCGCAGCGGTGTTTGGGATCGCGCTGAACCTCGAGCGCGATTCGGTGAGTGCCATCGTGCTCGGCGATTACCTGAGCATCGAAGAAGGCGACCAGGTCAATGCGACTGGGCGCATCATCTCGGTGCCGGTCGGTCAGGCGCTGGTCGGGCGTGTCGTCAATGCCGTCGGCCAGCCGATCGATGGCCGTGGGCCAATCGATACTGCCCAGACGCGGCCGATCGAGCGCATCGCGCCGGGCGTGATCGCCCGCAAAGGTGTCGATACCCCGGTGCAGACCGGCATCATCGCGATCGATGCGATGATCCCGATCGGCCGTGGCCAGCGCGAGCTGATCATCGGCGACCGTCAGACCGGCAAGACGGCAGTGGCAGTCGACACCATCATCAATCAGAAGGGCAAGGGCCTGGTCTGTATCTACGTCGCGATCGGCCAGAAGCGCGCCCAGGTGGCACAGATCGTTGGCACGCTTGCCCAGGCCGGCGCACTGGAATACACCACAGTCGTCGCTGCGACGGCATCCGAATCGGCGGCACTGCAGTACATCGCGCCGTATGCCGGTTGTGCCAGCGGCGAGGAAGTCATGGAAAACGGCGTCATGATCGGCGGTCAGCTGGTCCGCGATGCGCTGATCATCTACGACGACCTCAGCAAGCATGCGCAGGCGTATCGCCAGGTGTCGCTGTTGCTGCGCCGGCCTCCTGGCCGCGAGGCATACCCCGGCGATGTGTTCTACCTCCATTCGCGCCTGCTGGAGCGTGCCGCACGGCTCAACGACGATCATGGCGGTGGCTCCCTCACGGCACTGCCGATCATCGAAACGCAGGCCAACGACGTGTCGGCGTACATTCCGACCAACGTCATCTCGATCACCGATGGCCAGATCTACCTTGAGACCGACCTGTTCAACGCCGGTATTCGCCCGGCGCTCAACGTGGGCATCTCGGTATCGCGCGTCGGTGGCTCGGCCCAGACACGAGCGATGCGCTCGGTGTCGGATCGCCTGAAGATCGACATGGCGCAGTTTCGTGATCTCGCAGCATTCGCCCAGTTTGCCTCGGATCTCGATCCGACTACCCGCGCGCAGATCGAGCGCGGCCAGCGCCTGCAGGAAGTGCTCAAACAGCCGCAGTACCAGCCGTATCCTCTCGAGGAGCAGGTCGCCATCCTGTTCGCCTCGATCAACGGCTACGTCGACGGCGTGGCGCCAGGCCAGGTGGCGCGCTGGAAGGACGATCTGCTGCAGTTTCTGCGCACGGCGCATCCCGATGTGCTCAAGGGGATCTACGACAATCGGCTGGATCGCAAGTTCCCGCCGGCTGCGGTTCGCGAGGCACTTGAGCGTGCCCTGAAGGAGTTCACGCAGACGAGCTCGTACACCGAGTGAGCCTGAGCTGAGGTGACAGGTGCCAAGCACACGTGAAATACGCCGACGCATCCGCTCGGTGAAGAACCTGGCGCAAATCACGCGCGCGATGGAGATGGTCTCGGCATCAAAGATGCGTCGGGCGCAGCGTAATGTGCTGGCGACCCGGCCATACGCCGAGCGCATGCTCGACGTGATGGGCGAATTGATGTCGCGTGCCGTGACACGCCGTGGGACGCTCCTTGAGGTGCGCGAGCCGGTGCGCGCCGTCGCGTTGGTGTTCATCACACCCGATCGTGGGCTGGCAGGCAGCCTGGTGACCAACGTGCTACGGCGTGGGAGTCGGTTCCTCCTCGAGGAACGCCAGCGCGGGCGAACCATCGAGACGCTGGCGATCGGCAAGAAGGCGCGCGACTTCCTGGTGCGTACTGGTCAGCCGCTGACTGGCGAGGTGAGCAAGCTGGGTGACCAGCCACGCCTGGCCGATATTCTCGGCATCGGCTCGATCTTGCGCGATGGTTTCCTGGCTGGTCGGTTCGACGAGGCACACGTCGTCTATAGCCAGTTCGTCAATACCCTGGTGCAGCGCGCCGTCATCAAGCGCATCCTGCCGGTCGAGGCGCCGGCCGATCCAACCGGGGCGACCTTCGACTATACCTACGAGCCGGATCGCGACGATGTGCTGCGCGAATTGTTGCCCCGCTTCGTCGAGGTTCAGTTGTATCAGGCGCTGCTCGAATCGATTGCGAGCGAACATAGCGCCCGTATGGTCGCGATGCGTAATGCGACGGACAATGCCAAAGAGTTGCAGCGCGATCTGACGCTGTCGTACAACAAGACGCGCCAGGCGAATATCACCAAAGAGGTGAGCGAGATCGCCTCGGGGGCGGCGGCACTGGCGGAGTGACGGTTGGGTGCCACGGCGACACTGCAGCCGTGGTGCACAGAGGAGAGTGTGAGTATGGCCGGGGCAACTGGCGAACTGACCGATATCATCGGCGTCGTGGTGAACGCAAAATTCCCCGCCGATGCGACGCCACCAATCTACAACGCGATCGAGATTCCGCTCGGCGATGGCAGCCGCCTCGTGGCCGAAGTGCAGCAACATCTCGGTGGTGGCTACGTCAAGGCGGTGGCAATGAGCACAACCGATGGCCTGCGCCGCGGTGTGCCGGTGATCGATACCGGTGCACCGATCGCTGTGCCGGTCGGACCGGGTACGCTCGGCCGAGTGTTCAACGTCCTCGGCGATCCGATCGATACCGACAAGCCGGTCGATGCGACCGAGCGCCGACCGATCCACCAGCCGCCGCCGTCGCTCGAAGAGCAGTCGACGCAGGCGGTGATCTTCGAGACGGGCATCAAGGTGATCGACTTGATCGCGCCGTTCACCCGTGGTGGCAAGACAGGTATCTTCGGCGGCGCTGGCGTGGGCAAGACGGTGGTCATCCAGGAGCTCATCGCCAACATTGCCAAGGAACAGTCGGGGTTCTCGGTGTTCGCGGGCGTCGGTGAGCGCTCGCGCGAGGGGAACGACCTGATCCACGAAATGCAGGATGCGCGCATCGATGACCATACCACGGTGTTCGACAAGA
>CAIQIY010000628.1 GCA_903871975.1 uncultured Chloroflexota bacterium
CCCTTGCCCCTTGCCCCTTGCCCCTTGCCCCTTGCCCCTTGCCCCTTGCCCCTTGCCCGATAGCGGAGGCACAGCGTGATGACAAGCGTTCGCGTGCTCAGAGCCTGGAGCGATGGCGGCGAGACAGCCGGCTGCGCGATGACGCCAGAGGCATGGCTCCTTCTGGCGTATGTGGTCATGCGTCCGGGGCAGCCGCACCCGTTGGAGCAGCTGGCTGCATGGATCTGGCCGGGACTGGAACCAGCTGCGGCGCACACGGCGCTGCAGGCTGCCGTGACTACATGCCAGCACCAGGTTGGCAGCGCACTGCAGGTACACGGCGATGCCCTGATCGTCGAGGAGGCTGCTGCGCTCAGCGTAGATGCCTGGGAATTCGATCAGCTGCTCGGTGAATGCGGAGCGCACATCCATCGCGAGCTGACGCGCTGCCCGCCATGTCTGGAGCGCATGCGCCGCGCGCTTGTGTTATTCGACGACGAGCCGCTCGCGGGGCTGCCGGCGATGGTTGCTCCGGAGCTGCTCGACTGGTTGCGGCACTGGCGTGAAGCTACCAGCGCTGGCTGGCGCCGGCTGGCGCGGGCGGCGGCCGTGGCGATGCTGCGACGCGGCGACACTACGGGGGCCACGGTGCTGGCACGCCAGATTCTGGCCCGTGATCCGTTCGATGGGCCAGCACATCAGATCATGCTGCGCGTGCTCGGCGCGCACGATCCGGCGGCGGCATTGCGCTACGAGCGACGTGATCGAGCGGCGCGACGGCGCCACAGGCTGCCTGCCGATCCCGTACTGCGCGACCTCGCCAAGCAGATCCGGGGCGCGGCGTTGCCGACACCACCGCGCATCGCGATCCCGCGACCGCTGCGGCGGCTCGTCGGCCGCGATGCCGAGCGTGATCGCCTGGTGGCATGGTTGAGCGACCGCGAGACACGCCTCGTCACCATCCTCGGTCCTGGTGGCGTCGGCAAGACCAGCCTGGCGATGGTGGTCGCCGGCGAGCTCGCCTGGAGTTTCGCTCACGGCGCAGTGTTCGTCTCGCTCCTCGACAGCCGCGACACCGATGCGCTGGCGATTGCGATCGGCCGGGCGATCGGGTATCAGTTCAGTGGTCAGGCGACACCGCTGCAGCAGATCAGTGGTCGACTGGCCGACCGCGAATGTCTGCTGGTGCTCGACAACCTTGAGCCACGGGCCAATCTCGCGCATGCCATCACGGAGCTGCTGGCTGCCGCACCGCGGCTGCAGTTGCTCGTCACCAGCCGGCAGCGAGTGAATCTGCGCCAGGAACTGCTGTTCCAGCTGGATGGGCTGTCGTTGGTTCCGACGCGGGACGGTGCGCGCAGCGATGCGGTTGCGTTCTTTCTCGCCTGCCTGCAGGCGACCAATCCCGCGCGCGACTGGCTGGCGCACGATCACGCGGCGATCAGCCAGATTTGCACGGTCGTCGGCGGGCTGCCGCTCGCCATCGAGCTGGCTGCGGCGCAGTGCCGTCGCATGCGCCCCGCGACTCTGTTGCGGCGCATCATGGCGCGGATCGACACCCTGACGACGACCTCGCTGGCGGTCCCCGAGCGCCAGCGGCGCATGGCAGCAATTGTTGCCGAAGTGTGGCAGGCACTCGGCCCAACGCAACAACTGGCGTTGATGGCGATGAGTGTCTTCCGCGGCGCGTTCGACGTCGCCGCAATCGCTGCGACGCTGGCAGCCTGCCGGCCAACCCATGATGCCCGTGCAGTCCGTGCGACGATGACATCGCTGATCGACCGCGGTATGCTGCAGCACACCGCGGTGAGCGGCTACGCCCTCCATCCGCTGCTGCAATACTACACCCGCGAGCAGTTGGCGCGGGATGCTGCACGCATCGATGAGCTCGACCGTGGCCATGCTGCCTGGATGCTCCAGCGTGTCCATCGTGCAGCGCTGCAGGTGTTGAATCCGACGACCAGCGCCGCTGCGGCACAGCTCGGTGCCTCATTCGATGACCTGACGCACGCCTGGCACACGCTGCTGCGGTGTGGCATGCTGCATGAGCTCGTCGGTCTGATCGCGCCATTGACGACGATGGGCCTGATGCTCGGCTGGTATGCAGTCATCGAGGGCCTGTTCAACGAAGCCATCGCGATC
>CAIQIY010000629.1 GCA_903871975.1 uncultured Chloroflexota bacterium
GCGCCAGGCGAGGTATCCGTCGGGTTCGTGAAGCGTCATCGATGACTCCTCATGGTGTGTGCTGATGCGTGTCTCGCGCCGATTATAGCGCACTTTGGTGCACGGATCTCGGGCGGTCTGGCTCACGTCAGGGCGATGTCAACGCCACGCGACGCGTTGGCCGGCCCGGGCTGGTGTCGCACGGCCTTGGGAGCGTTCATATCTGCAGCATGGCATCGGGCGCCGCTCGGCACTGCTCGGTGACGATGCCACGACGTTGACAGATCCCTGGCGACCCGGGTTGCGCTGCTACTGCGGTGGCCCCCGTGCCGCTGCCCTGATCGCTCCCGAAACCCGCTTGCCACCAGTCGAGTGGTGCGCGATACTGCGTGGGGCACCATGTGGCACGCGGAGGAGCGAGATGACACCATATGCGATCGGTCTCGATTTCGGCACCGAGTCGGCCCGGCTGGTGGCGCTGGACCTGGCGAACGGTGCGGAGGTGCTGGTGCGCGAGCACCGGTATCGCCATGGTGTGATGGACCGCTGCCTGCCCGATGGCACGCCGCTGGCAGCGGAGTGGGCGCTCCAGCATCCCGACGACTACCTCGATGCGGCGGCAGCGCTGCTCGCCGAGGCGGCGACGGTGCTGAATCCGGCACAGGTGATCGGCATCGGAATCGACCACACGGCGAGCAGTGTGCTGATGACCGATGCTGCTGGCCAGCCATTGTGCCGCCATGCGCCGTTCGTGCACGAGCCGCATGCGTATGTGAAGCTCTGGAAGCACCACGCACCGGTGCGCGAAGCACGTGAGTTGCAGGCCGGTCTTGGGCGCTGGTTGTGGCATACCGGCGGCACCAGCTCCGCCGAATGGCTGCACGCCAAGGCACTCGAGACGTTGCGCGGCGCTCCGGCGGTGTTCGATGCGGCTGCGCGCGTCATCGAGGCCGGCGACTGGCTGGTGTGGCAGCTGACTGGCGATGAGGTGCGCTCGGCGTGCCAGGCCGGCTTCAAGGCACACTATCGTGGCAGCTACCCCGACGATGCGACGCTCGATGCGATCGAGCCCGGGTTCGCCGCGCTCAACCAGCGGCTGGCGCCGCCCCACCCGGTCGGTGGTGCAGCCGGCGGCCTGAGCGCCGCGTGGTCGCAGCGGTGCGGCTTACGCCGTGGCACACCGGTGGCGGTGGCCCTGATCGACGCACATGCGGCGGTGCCTGGCCTGGGCGTGGCTGGCCCCGGGGTGTTGGCGATCGCGATGGGCACCTCGACGTGCCATGTCGTGCTGGCGGCCGAAGAACGCCTGGCGACCGGTGTGGCCGGCGTGGTGCAGGACGGGGTATTCCCCGGCCTGGTGGCCTACGAGACGGGCCAGGCGGCGGCGGGGGACATGCTGGCGTGGTGGGCACGACTGCTCGCACCGTCGGGTGCCGATTTCGCCGCACTCGAACGCGAGGCCGCCGCATTGCCCGCCCGGCCGACAGGCCTGCTGGCGCTGGATTGGTGGAATGGCGCACGGACACCGCTGATGAACCCGGCACTCTCGGGGGTTCTGTGCGGCTTGCGCATCGAAACGTCGCGCGCCGAAGTGTATCGGGCGTTGCTCGAGGCGACCGCGTTTGGCAATCGGCAAGTGCTGGATTTGCTCGAGGGAGCCGTGGTGCCGATCCACGAGATCCGCGTCAGTGGCGGCCTGACCCGCAGTACGCTGCTGATGCAGCTGCTCGCCGATGTGCTCGGACGCGAGGTGCTGGTCTCGGCAACACCCAATGGGAGCGCACGTGGCGCGGCACTCGTCGGCGCACTGGCCGCCGGCGTCGATGAGGGGCTGAATCTGTGCGCGCGGCTCGCGCCAGCCGACATTCGGCGAGTAGCACCGGACCCCGAACGCCAACGTGCGTTTGATGAACGCTACGCGCGGTATCGCGAACTGCAGCAGTGGTTTGCCGCCACCAGCAATGATCTCTTGCCTGCCCTGCGCCAGCATTGAGCCCGAGGCATGGTCGGCCAACTCACACTGCGTGGTTCAGTGGGCTGGCGTCTGTCGCGCATGGATCAGCTGGACGGCCACCGTGATCGCTGCCAGCATGCTGCGCTCACTGGCAATGCCACGGCCGGCGATGTCGAATGCCGTGCCATGATCGACGGATGTGCGCACGATGGGCAGTCCGACGCTGACGTTGACCCCTTCGTCGAAGGCCAGCAACTTCATCGGAATATGCCCTTGATCGTGATACATCGCTACCACAATGTCCCAGGTGCCGCGAAGCGCACGCAAGAACACGGTATCCGGCGGCTGTGGATCGGACACGTCCCAGCCGCGGGCACGCGCCAACGCCACTGCCGGTGCAATCTCGCGAGATTCGTGATCACCAAATAGCCCACCCTCGCCGGCGTGCGGATTGAGCCCGGCTACCGCGATGCGCGGCCGGGCGATCCCCAGCGCGCGGCACGCATCATGGGCCAGCGCGATCGTCGCCAGCACGCGATCGCAGCGTACACGCGCGATGGCTTCGGCGAGTGCCACATGTGTGCTCACGTGGACGATGCGCAGCTGCGGCGACACGAGCAGCATGCCGACGGTGGCAGCACCAGTCCGATCGGCGAGCAGTTCGGTGTGACCAGCGTAGTGATGCCCGGCGGCATGCATCGCAGCTTTGTTGAGCGGTGCTGTGACGATGCCGGCGACCAGGCCGCGCAGTGCCAGATCGCAGGCGGTGACGACATAGTCGACGGCGGCAGCGCCGGCACATGCGCTGATCTGCCCGGGCGGGCAATCGTCTGGCGCGGCGTTACCACGATCAAGGACGGCGACGTGGCCAGCAGCCGGCAACGTCGCTGGATCGGCGACATCAGCGAATGGCGGGCCACCGCCGCACCAGTCGGCCGCCCGCGCCAGGATGCGTCGGTCGCCAATCACCAGTGGGCGGCAGATCTGGCCGACGTGGGGGTCGCGCAATGCTTTGACCAGGATCTCGGGGCCGATCCCGGCAGGATCGCCCATGGTGAGCGCCAGCAGCGGCAGCGTGGTCTCCATGACAGACTCCTTCGTGGCATAGATGCTGCATCGTTCATCCCGACATCAGCCGCGCCACAATCGACGCGAGCACGGCTTCGTCGCCGTGGTTGCCCGGTTTCAACGCGACCTGCCACACCTGGCCGGTGGCGTCGTGGCCGTGGCTGCGCGCCACACCGGGCACCAGTTCATCACCGACGGTCAGTGTCGTGATGCCGAGGCGCGTGAGCACCGCTGCCGCGGTAGCACCGCCCGACAGTACCAGTGCATCACTGGCGTGCTCGCGGGCCTGTGCCACAACGGCCTGACCGAAGGACCGGGCCACCTGCTGTGCGACGGCGCCATCGAGCGCCAGCCCGGCAGGTGGCTCGGGAAGGTGCAGTACGGCGACGTCGGGGCGATGTCGTCGCAACCAGGCGACCTGGCGCCGCGCGACTGCGCTGCCACTGCCAATGGCGACCAGTGGCCGACGCACTGCTGCCATGCGGGCAGGTGCTGTCGCCGATGCGTCGGCGTGGTGTTGTGCCAACGCATGCACCAGCCCGGCGGCACCACACAGATGGAGCGTCGCATCCGCGACTGCGGCGATTCGCGCCAGATCGGCGCGTGACTCGGCGTCGACGATCAACACGTCGGCAGCGCTGTCGGCGACGTCGGTTGCCAACCGGCCCGCACGCAACGCCGCCAGCGGCACATGGAGCCATCGCCGACGCGACTGCCGTGCCACGACGGTACGCAGATCACCGTCAGGTAGCGGCTGCCCATGCAGCTGCATCAGGCCGTCGATCAGCGTGCGCCCCTGCTCGGGAAATGCCGGGCACACGATCACCCGACCGCCGAGGACATCGAGCCAGGCGTCGAGTTCGGCGCCGATGGCCCCGCGCAACGTTGAATCGACCTTCTTGTACCAGACTGCCGGCGGGTGTCGCAGGTGGCCGATGCATTCGCGCACGCGTGCCGCGGCCACCGCCGGCGGCAGCGCGCGACTCTCGCTGCTGAACGCCAGAGCGCCGCTGGTGGGTGCGGCTGATGGCACCCCCAGGCTGATCGTTGCCGCCAGGCCGGCTGCCCAACACCGGGCGGCACTGTCGCCCGCACCGGTCAGATCGTCGGCCAAAATCAGAAGTGGGCGCTGGTCAGCTGGCATCATCGGCACGGTGCAACAACGCCGTGAGACGCTGCCGAATCAGCTGCAGTTCGACAGCATCGACGCGATGCGCGCCGCCGGGCATCACACGCGTGGTGACATCAGCGCCGAGCCCGGCGAGGCATTCAGCGGTGCGCTGGACTCGTGCCAGCGGAATGTGTGGATCATGTTCGCTCACGCTGAGCAGCACCGGTGTCTGCGCCAGATCGCCGACATAGTCGCGCGGTGTGGTGCCATGTTCGATGAGGGCACCGCTCAGACCGACGACCGCACCATAGCGCTGCGGCTGACGCGCCGCATATTCCAGCGCCAGGCAGGCCCCCTGCGA
>CAIQIY010000630.1 GCA_903871975.1 uncultured Chloroflexota bacterium
CGTCGATGGCGGCGATGTGCTGCACATCGCCGAGGGTGGCACCGCGGAGCGGCCACGCGCCGACCGGCGGCGAGGCTCGACGGGCGGCATATTGCACCACCTCGGTGTTCGGAACAAACCCCTGTGCCACCAGCTCGCGCAGAAACCAGCCGTCGCGTTGCGGCTCGCCCGATGCAAACCATGCCGACACGCCACAGGCGCCGAGCGTCGCACGCGCTGCCGCCACCAGTGGCCCAACCAGCGCCTCGTCGCCACGCTGGCGCACCAACGCACCCGCTAACCAGCAGGTGCCGGCGACCGGTGCCGCATTGATCAGCGCCGCAACGACGCGGCCGGATCGCTCGGCGATGACGGCGCTGCCACCGTCGGGCATCGTCGCCGGATCGCCCAGCTGCGCGCCCAGCACCGCCAGCGGCGCATCGTCGATCAAGGCCTGGAGCGCCGCCTGGTCGGCCACCGACTGCGCCACGCGGATCGTCGCCGGCTGATGGGGGCTGCGCGGTCGCCACATCGCTCAGATCACCCGCTCATTGCCGCCATCGATCGGGATCTGTGCACCGGTCGTGCGTGCGAAGATCGGACCGCAGAGCTCGGCGATCAGCTCGGCGACGTCGCGGCTCCGAATCTCGGTGCGCAGCAGGTTGTTGCTGCGATACTGCTCAATACTCATGCCGTAACTGGCAGCCCGGGACGCCAGCACGGCCTCGCTCCATAGCCCGGTATCGAAGACGGCATTCGGGTGCACCACGTTGACCCGGATCCCGTCACTGGCCCATTCGAGTGCTGCGACGCGCGCCAGTTGCGTCAGCGCCGCCTTGGCGCTCGAATAGGCCGCGGCCCCCGGCCCCGGTGCTGCCACGTTCTTCGAACCAACCACGACGACCCGACCACCGCGCGGTGCGCGCGCGAGCAGCGGGTGTGCCGCGCGCAAGAGCATGGCATTGGCATCGAGATTGATGCGCATCGAACGCTGCCACTCGTCGAGCCGCAACTCGGCGATGCGACGGCTGGCCGGAAAGATTCCGGCGTTGAGGATCAGCAGGTCGAGACCGCCAAATGCCAACACGCCGGCATCGAGCGCCGCCACCACTGCAGCCTCGTCGGTCACATCACACTGGATCGCCAGCACGTCGCGCCGTGACCAGATCCGGCTGAGGTGCGGATCGATGTCGAGTGCCACGACGGCCGCACCACGTGCCAGCAAGGCATCAACGCAGGCACGGCCGAT
This sequence comes from uncultured Chloroflexota bacterium, assembly GCA_903871975.1. Classification (GTDB taxonomy): domain Bacteria; phylum Chloroflexota; class Chloroflexia; order Chloroflexales; family Roseiflexaceae; genus CAIQIY01. The sequence continues at coordinate 1,229 of CAIQIY010000630.1, forward strand.
GCCTGATGCTGCACCGGTGACCAATGCGATCTCGCCGGCGAGTGCCGGCGGCGCTGGACGGCGTTTCAGCTTGGCCTGTTCGAGCTCCCAATACTCGATGTCGAACAGATCGCGCTCCGGCAGCGCATGCCAGCCACCGAGCGCGACGGCGCGGCTGATGATCGTCATCGTCTGGCGATAGATCTCGCCGGCCGCCCGCGCGTCGGCCAGGGTGCGCCCGGCACTCGCCAAGCCAAACATCGCATCGAGGACGACGCGCGGCGCTGGATCGAGCATCTGCAAGCCGCGCCCGGCCGCGTGGCGCGCGAAGTAGTCGTGGTAGGCCGTGACATAGCCGGCGACGTCGTCGCCGAGCAACGGGACGCGGCGCGTGCGGATGATGTGATCCGGCGTGGCACAGCCCTGTTGTGATACCGTGCCCAGGTCAGGGCGTGCGGCGAATGCCAGCGCCTCAGGCGCGTCGTCGGTGCACATGATCAGCGGTGCACCGGCAGCCTGCGACAGCGACTGACGCAGCGTCGCGAGCTGCGTCGCGCTGGCACGGCGCGTCACCTGCGCCGCTTCGGGCAGCTCCCAGGCATGCTGCTGTTGCAGATACGCTTCGGCCCGCGTCACCAGCTCGAGCATCTGCGCATACGACTCGGCCGCGCTGTCGCCCCAGGTGAACAGGCCGTGGTGCATCAGCATCATCGCGCGCGCCGTGGTTGGCGCCGCCGCAAGCGCCGCGGCACAGGCGCGTGCCAGCAGGAACCCCGGCATCACATACGGAACGACGAGCACATCTTCGCCGTAGACGGCACGCAAGCGGGCCGCGCCATCGGGCGCGTTCATCAGCACGATCAACGCATCGGCATGGGTATGGTC
>CAIQIY010000631.1 GCA_903871975.1 uncultured Chloroflexota bacterium
AGCAGTGCATCTGGTTGATTTCATGGAAAACCCGACATGCACTGGTGATCCATTCGAGTGTCGTGATAATGCCGAGTATCTGGCATATTCAAAAACGTTACCATTCTTTCAGGATTACTTGCTCAATTATGGATTTACCGCCAATGATATCATTGAAGCCAATTTGGATTCACCAGACGATCCTTTGATAGTATTTGCCAACGATGTTGCGATTTCCACCATCGATTACGATGTCATTGTCAATGACATGGAACATTTGCAGCACTTTCTTAAGGGCGATCTCTACGACCATATTCAACGATTCTTTTCGTAGCCAGCTGCCATCGCAGACGCGACCACAGGAATCTCCTGTACTACACCCCGCTGCCGGGCACGGCGCACGGCCGGCGCTGCCGGATCGCTGACACCGAACGCATCGGGGCATGCTACCGCCAGCGCACGGAGACATGCGCACATCCGGCAGTATCGTGCCCCTGAACAACGCAGCGCTGGTTCTTCCCGCTATCCTCCAGCGCGACATCCCATGCCTGCCACGCCGCGTAGAGCCTGGCAGAGGCCGTACGCGCGACACTCAGGAGCGACACCATGACCCACTGGACCGCCGACCAGCTGCCCGACCTGACCGGACGCCGCATCATCATCACCGGTGCCTCCAGCGGGATCGGGCTGGCCGCTGCCCGGCGCCTCGCGCTGCGCGGTGCGCACGTGATCGCCGCGGTGCGTGATCTGGCCAAGGCACGCCGCGTCATCGACGTCGCCGCCGACCTGCGCGAACTCGACCTCGCCGACCTGGACAGCGTCCGTGCGTTTGCCGCCACGTGCACCGAGCCGATCGACGTGCTGATCAACAACGCCGGCGTGATGGGTGTCCCGCTGCAGCGCACCCGCGACGGCTTCGAGCTGCAGATCGGCACCAATCATCTGGGCCATTTCGCGTTGACCGGCCTGCTGTTGGACCGTGTTCGCGACCGGGTGATCACCGTCGCATCGGGGGCACACCGCATCGGTACGATGCGCCTCGACGATCTGAACTGGGCGCGCGACTATCGCCCATGGCCAGCGTATGGCCAATCCAAGCTGGCGAATCTGTTGTTCACCCGCGAGCTGCAGCGTCGGCTCGCAGCAGCCGGCTCCGCGGTGCGCGCCATCGCCGTCCACCCGGGCTATGCGGCGACGGCGCTGCAGTCGAAGACCCAGGATCGCGTGCAGGACACGGTGATGCGCCTGTTGAACCGCCTGATCGCCCAGTCGGACGAACAGGGCGCGTGGCCGACGCTGTATGCCGTGGTGGCCGATCTGCCCGGTGATTCCTACGTCGGCCCCAGCTCGTGGGGCGAGCTGCGTGGCTCACCGAAGCTCGTCGGGCGTTCGGCGGCCGCGTGTGACGACGCCAGCGCGCAGCGGCTGTGGGAGCTCTCCGAGCACCTCACGGGGGTGCGCTTCCCCTAGTGCCGTGGCTGCCACTGCGCTGCCGGCACGACGGTCACGCGTTGCGCGAAGCTGTCGATGCGCGACAGCGTCAGGGTATGGTGCGCCACGATCTGCGCAGCACTGAGGATGCCGTTGTCGCTGGTGGCGTGGGCATCGGCCGGCAGCGTGACGCCGTAGCCCAGCGCCAACGCACGGCGTACCGTCGTATCGATGCAATACTCGGTCTGCAGGCCACACACCACCAGCTCGCCGACGCCCATGCGCGCCAGCGCCGCCGCCAGCCCGGTCTCGTGGAACGCGTCGGGGGTGGCCTTGGGTACGAGCAGCGCGTCGGGCAGTGGCGTCAGCCGCGGATCGAGCTGCCAGTCGTCGCTGCCGGCCCGCAACGGCCCGGCGGGCTCGTGATGCTGCACCACGATCAGCGGCACCGCCGCGGCGCGTGCACGCGTGGCCAGCAGGTTGATCTGCCCGATCACGGTGTCGATCGGCGCGGTGCCTGCGGCATCGCGGCATAGGCCACGCTGGACATCGATGATCACGAGTGCGGGCACGGCTCCCTCCCGATTCAGCTCGACAACCAGCCACCGAACAACACGGCACAGGCTGCGGCGCCCACCACCGCCATCGTCAGCCCCCACCAGAGCAGGCGGTGAAACAGTCGCGCCCGATCTTCGCCGGCGGCATGTGCGATACACACCGCGCCCAGGGTCGACAGCGGGCTCACATCGACCACATGGCTGCCGACGTTGATCGCCGAGACCAGCGCCACCGGATCGCCGCCACCGAGCTTGTCGATCAGGCCGGGCACCAGTGGAATGAACGCCGGCATCACCACGCCCGAAGAGCTCGACACCACCGAGAACAGCCCGGCGACGAATGCCAGCAGCGCGGTGATGCTGCCGCGGTCCGCGCCGCGCGCCAACAGCGTCGTGAGCAGATCCAGGCCGCCGGTGGCGTCGAGGATGGCGACCAGCGTGCTCACGCCAGCCACCATCAGGATGGTGTCCCACGGCAGGCGATGCAGCAGGTCTTCGGTATCGACATGCTCGATCGCCGCCACCACCAGGCTGAGCGTGATCGCGAGAAAGCCGATGTCGGCCTCGAACACCAGCACACCGACGATCAACGCGATGATCGCTGCCAGCGTGACGAATTGTGCCCGGCCGGGGCGTGCCGGGGCTGGCTCATCGGCCAGGCTGGCGCTCGCCGCACGCCGCGCCAGTGCCGGGCCGCCGGCGATCGCCCAGCCGAGCAGCGCCAGGGCCGCCTGCACCAGCAGGCTCGGCACAAACACATCGCGCCATGGGTCCATCGCGTAGCCGAGATCGGCGATCAACCCGTTGGCGATGATGCCGGTGGGCGCGAGCGGCGAGAATGCACCGGCATTGGCGCCATTGGCCAGCATCAGGGTCATCAGCAACGCTCCGGCGCCGACGCGTGCACCCATGCGCATCGCGATCGGCGCGAGCAGCACGACGGCGGCGATGTTGCCTGGCCCGATCGCCGCCAGCAGCAACGCCAGGCCAAAGAAGATCGGTGGGATCAGGCCGCCGCGGCCACGTGCCAGACCGACCGCATGGTGTGCCAGCCAATCGAGCGTGCCATTGAGCTGGGCCAGGCCAAACAGCAGCGTGACACCCAGCAGCATCGTCACCAGGCCGATGGGAAAGCCGGCGAGTACCGCGCCGACCGACATGCCGGCGACGTAATGCCCGACGAGCCATGCCGTCGCCAGGGCGACGACGCCGACGTTGACGCGCAGGAGCTGGCCGGCGAGGATGGCAGCCGCGAGGCTGACGAGCGAGATCTGCGCCAGAGACACCACACCCCTCCCGGGATCACGACGAGCCGTTGCCCTATGCTATCATAGGTGGTGCGATGCGGCGCGCAGTGCGCGGCAGCGAAGGCGAGGCAGGGCATGACGACGGAGTGGCAGGCAGTCGGCGCGGCGCTGGCGAACACATGGTATGGCATCGTCGCCGAGGGCGTGGCGCTGCCGGGCGAATATGACCACAACGTGCGCCTGAACAGCCCCGATGGATCACGCCATGTCCTCAAGATCATGCACGCCGGCGCCGATGCCGCGCTGGTGGCGCTGCAGGTCGATGTACTGCGGCATCTGGCGCGGGTGGCGCCGGAGCTCGCGGTACCGCGGGTCGTGCCGAGCCGCGACGGCGCGTCCAGCGTGGCAGTCAGCGTCGATGGCGTGGCACACATCGCGTGGCTGCTCGAGTATCTGCCGGGTGAACCGCTGGCCGGCGCGTCGCCACGCTCGCCCGCGTTGCTCGACGAGTTGGGCGCATGGCTGGGCCAACTCGACGTGGCGCTACGCTCGTTCGCGAGCCCGGCGGCGCACCGCAGCCTGAAGTGGGACCTGGCCGCGGCGCTGTGGATCGCTCCCGAATGCGGCAGCATCGCCGACCCGGCGCGGCGTGCGTTGGTCGGGCGCGCGATCGCCGACTACCGCGCGGTCGTGGTGCCACGCCTCGCGAGCTTGCCACGCGGCATCATTCACAACGATGCCAACGATCACAACGTGCTCATCGCGCGGCAGCACGCCGGCGCCAGCCGCATCAGCGGCCTGATCGACTTCGGCGACACCCTGGACACCATCACCGTGGCCGAGCCGGCGATCGCCGCCGCCTACGCCGCGATGGGTGCCGCCGATCCGTTGCAGGCGGTCGCAGCACTGGTGGCCGGGTACCACCGCCACCGGCCGCTCAGCGACGACGAACTCGCCGTCCTGTTGCCGCTGGTGCGCATGCGCCTGGCGGTCAGCGTCGTCAACTCGGCGTTGCGGGCCCGCGAGCTGCCCGATGACCCGTATGTCACCGTGAGCGAGGCGCCGGCGTGGCAACTGCTGCAGCACCTCGACGGCATTCATCCGCGCTTTGGCCACGCCGCCATCCGCGCCGCGTGCGGCCTCGAACCGCTGCCGGCAGCCGCGCGCCTGCGTGCTTGGCTGGCCGCGCGCGCGGGCAGCTTCGCACCGGTGTTCGGTACCCCGCTGCACCCCGCCGAAGGCCTCGTGCTCGACCTGGGCGTCGGCAGCACGCTGCTCGGCGCAGACCCGGCGAATGCCCGCTGCGATCGCTTCGCGCCGCTGCTCGCGGCGCACCTGGCCGAGCACGGCGCGCGCTTCGGCGTCGGTGGCTACGACGAGGCCCGGCTGATCTACACCAGCGAGCGCTATGAATCCGGCAGCCATCCCACCGACGAACGCCGCACCATCCATCTCGGTGTCGATCTGTGGGTGCCGGCGGGCACGCCAGTGTACGCACCGCTCGATGGCACGGTGGTGTGCGTCGCCGAGAACCCGGCGCCGCTGGATTATGGCCCGCTGGTCATCCTGGCACACACCACCGACGACGGCGATGTCTGGCATTCGCTCTACGGCCATCTCGGCCGCGAGTCGCTGACGATGACCAGCGTGGGGCAGGCGATCCGTGCGGGGCAGCAGATCGGGGTGATCGGCGCGCCACCAGTCAATGGCGACTGGCCGCCGCATCTGCATGCCCAGATCATCATGGATCTGCTGGACCTCGGCCAGGACTATCCGGGGGTCGGTGCTGCGAGCCAGCGCGCCACCTGGCTGGGCTTGTCGCCCGATCCATCGGTGCTGCTCGGCGTGCCGCCGGCGCTGGTGGTTGCGCCGCCACCGAGCCCGGCCGAGACGCTCGCGCGGCGGCGGGCGCGGCTGGGGCACAACCTGAGCATCTCGTACCGCCGGCCGCTCAAGGTCTTGCGTGGCTGGATGCAGTATCTGTACGACGAGACTGGCCGCGCCTACCTCGATATCTACAACAACGTGCCACATGTCGGCCACAGCCATCCGCGAGTGGTGCGCGCCGTCCAGCGCCAGATCGCGCTGCTCAACACCAACACGCGCTATCTGCACGACACCATCCTGACGTATGCCGAGCGCTTGTGCGCACTGCTGCCCGCGCCGCTGAGCGTCTGCTACTTCGTCAATTCCGCCAGCGAAGCCAACGAGCTGGCGCTGCGCCTCGCCCGTGCCGCCACCGGCCAGCGCGACATGATCGTGCTCGACGCCGCGTATCACGGGCATACCACGGGCCTGATCGACATCAGCCCCTACAAGTTCGCCGGCCCCGGCGGCGCCGGCCAACCCGACTGGGTGCAGGTCGTGCCCATTCCCGACGACTACCGCGGGCCGTATCGGCGGGGCGAACCTGCCCTCGGCCAACGCTATGCGGCGCATGTCGCCGAGGCGATCACCGCGATCGCCGGGCACGGCCGCGGCCTGGCCGGCTTCATCGCCGAGAGCCTGCCGAGCGTCGGTGGGCAGATTGTGCCGCCCGACGGCTACCTCGCCCATGCCTACCACCATGTCCGCGCGGCCGGCGGCATCTGCATCGCCGACG
>CAIQIY010000632.1 GCA_903871975.1 uncultured Chloroflexota bacterium
CGCCGGGCGGCGCGACGCCGCCAAGAACGTGCCATTGCTCATCAGGCTGACGCGCGAATACTGGGCGCGGCGCGGCGCACCCCTGACGCTGATGCTGGCCGGCCGCGACCCGCTCGACGTGCCGGCAGCGCTGCGGCCACTGATCCTCGACCTGGGGTACCTCACCGTCGACGAGAAGCACGCCGCCTACGCGGCAGCCGACGTCTTCATCAACCTCTCGCGCTACGAGAGCTTCTCGATCGTCGTGATGGAAGCCTGGCTGCAACAGACCCCGGTGATCGTGCATCGCGAGTGCGCCGTGACGCGCGAAGCCGTCGAGGCGAGCGGCGGCGGGGTCCACATCGCGACATTCGCCGACTACGCAGCAGCACTCGACCTGTTGCTGGCCAGCCCGCAGAGCCGTGCCGCGCTCGGCGCGCGCGGCCGCGATTGGGTGCTGCGCACCTGCCGCTGGGACGACGTGGCACACCGGACGGCTGCGGCGGTCCTCGGTGCCGAAAGGGCCGGATCATGACTGTTCGTGCCACTGCGGCATTCTCGATGTGGCATCCGCGCACCGTCCTGCTGACGGCCGGCCTGTTGCTCACCATCATCGGCCCGGCATTCGAGACCCTCGCAGTCGCCACCAGCATGCCGGCGACGGTGGCCGAGCTCGGCGGGCTGGCGTGGTATGGCTGGGCCTTCAGCGCGTTCATGCTGGCGCAGATCGTCGGCATCACGATCTCGGGCCCGCTGATCGACCGCCACGGCCCGGCCGCCCCCTACCTGCTCGGCATGGGCACCTTCGCCAGCGGCCTGGCGGTCGCCGGCCTGGCCACCACGATGGAGGTCCTGATCATCGGCCGCGTGATCCAGGGATTCGGCGGCGGCTTCAACGCCTCGGTGGTCTATGCGGTGGTCGCGCGCGCCTACCCCGACCGGCTGCGGCCGCGGATGCTGGCGCTGGTCTCGCTGGCCTGGATCGTGCCCGGCCTGCTCGGCCCGGCACTGGCGGGCGTCGTGGTCGAAGGGCTCGGCTGGCGCTGGGTCTTTCTTGGCCTGCTGCCGGCGATCCTGGTGGCACTGGCATGCACCTGGCCATCCTTGCGGCAGATCGCCGGAGTCACGACGGCACCACTCCCGCGGCGCCGGGCGATCGACGCCTTGCTGCTGGCGCTGGGGGTCGGCATCGCGCTGGGGGCGCCCGGCCTGACGCCCGCGTCGCTGGCGTGGGCCGGGCCGCCGGGTGCTGCGCTGCCGCTGTGGCTGGTGATACCGGCGATGGTCGCATGCGGCGCCATGCTGACCATCGCCATGCTGCGGCGGCTGTTGCCGGCGGGCACACTGCTGGTCGCTGCCGGATTGCCGGCCGCGATCGCCATACATCTGCTGGTGAATCTGGCGTTCTTCGGCGTGGACGCATTCCTGCCGCTGGCCCTCGACGAGGTGCGTGGCGGCACGGCGATCGACTCGGCGCTGGCGCTGACCGCCGGCACCGTCGCCTGGTCGTTGGGCGCCTGGTTGCTCGAGCGGCTGGCCAATCGCCTGACGCGGCGCCTGCTGACGTCGCTGGGCATCGTGCTGATCGCGCTCGGCGTGGTGAGTTTCATCATCACGCTCGACCCGCGGGTGCCGCTCTGGTTCGGCATCGCCGGCTGGGGCCTCGCCGGCCTGGGCATGGGCCTGAGCTACACCATGCTGACGCTCTGTGCGCTCGATCTGGCGCCGGCAGGCGGTGCCGGCATGGCGTCGGCCGCGCTGAACCTGGTCAGCGTGCTGGGCATCGCGTGTGCCACCGGCCTCGGCGGCATCCTGGTGGCACAGGCCGAGCACCATCAGCTCGGCGCCGGCCCGGCGCTGGCGCTGCAGGGCGTGCTGATGGTGCTGGTCCTGCTCGGCGCACTGGCTGCGACGCGCCGCCTGCCGGCCGGGGTGCGGCGCGCGGCCGCCGACGAGCCACCGTCGCATGGCTGATCGACCCCGCCGGCGTTCGACGACAGGAGATGCGCCATGATGACCGACCGCCCCACCAACCGACTGATCCACGCGACCAGCCCGTATCTGCGGCAGCACGCCCACCAGCCCGTCGACTGGTATCCATGGAATGCCGAAGCGCTCGCGCGCGCCGTGGCGCTCGACCGGCCGATCATGCTCAGCATCGGCTATTCCGCATGCCACTGGTGCCACGTGATGGCCCACGAATCGTTCGACGACGACCGCATCGCCGCGCTGCTGAACGCCCGGTTCGTCGCGATCAAGGTCGACCGCGAAGAGCGCCCGGATCTCGATGCGCTGTACATGACCGCAGTCCAGGCGCTCACCGGCAGCGGCGGCTGGCCGATGACGGTCTTCCTGTTCCCCGACGGCACGCCGTTCTATGGCGGAACCTACTACCCGCCGGACGATCGCGGCCGCATGCCGGGCCTGCCGCGCGTGCTGCAGGCGGTGCTCGAGGCATACCACGAGCGGCGCGAGGCACTGCGCGCGAGCAGCCACGACCTCATCGCGCGCATTCGGGCGATCATGACGCCTGCCGAACCAGCGCCGCTCAATCGCACGCTGCTGTCGCTGGCGCTCGATGGGCTGGTCAATCAGTTCGATGGTGGATTCGGCGGCTTCGGCGACGCGCCAAAGTTCCCCCAACCGATGATCCTCGAGTTCCTCGCCCGCGCCGTCGCCCGCGGCGCCGATGCCCGCGCCGGCACGATGCTGTTCATCACGCTGCAGCGCATGGCCGATGGTGGCATCCACGACCAGCTGGGTGGCGGGTTTCACCGCTACAGCGTCGACGAACGCTGGCTGGTGCCGCACTTCGAGAAGATGCTGTACGACAACGCATTGCTGGCCCGCGCGTACTGCACCGGGTATCGCCTGAGCGGCGATCCACGGCTGGCCGCAGTGGCGCACGGCATCCTGCAGTACCTCGAACGCGAGATGCGCCATCCGTCCGGTGGATTCTTCAGCACCCAGGACGCCGACTCGCTCCCGACGCCCGCTGCGTCGCACGCCGAAGAGGGCGCGTTCTTCGCCTGGCGGCTCGCCGAGCTGGCGGCCGTGCTCGGCGCCGATGCGCCGCTGGCGGCCGAAGCCTTCGGCGTCAGCGCGGCCGGCAATTTCGAGCATGGCACGAGCGTGCTCCATCGCGCCCACGACACCGCCGCGCTCGCCGCCAGCCATCGGCTGAGCGAGGCCCAGGTCGTCGCACGGCTGGAACAGGCCCGCGCCCGGTTGTTCGCCGCCCGCGAGCAGCGCCCACGCCCGGAACGTGACGAGAAGATTCTCACCTCGTGGAATGGCCTGGCGATTCGCGCCTTCGCCGATGCGGCACGCATGCTCGACACGCCGCGCTACGCCGACATCGCCGCCGCCGCGGCCCGCTTCGTCCTCGCCGAACTGCGCGATCCCGCCGGGCGCCTGCTGCGCCACTGGCGCGATGGCATCGCGGGAACCACGCTCGGCTTCCTCGAGGATGCGATGAACCTGGCGGACGGCTTGCTGGCACTGTATGCAGCGACGTTCGATGGCCAGTGGCTGGCGCATGCGCGCACCATCGCCGACCAGGCGATCGATCAGTTTGTGGACCCGGTCGGCGGCATCTTCTTCGATGCTGGTGCCGACCACGAGCAACTCGTGGTGCGGCCGCGTGAGGTGAGCGACAATGCCACGCCGAGCGGGAGCTCGACGGCGGCGGAAGTCCTGTTGACGCTGGCCGCGCTGACTGGTGCCGCGCGGTACCGCGAGCTCGCCGAGGCCGTGCTCGAACGCAACGCCGCGATGATGGCGCGCTTCCCGCTCGCATTTGGCCGCTCGCTGGCAGCCGCCGAGCTGGCGCTCGCCCGCACTGCCGAGGTCGTCGTCGTCGGCGATCCGGCCGAACCGGCGACGCATGCGCTGCTCGCCGCGGCTGCGGCCGAGCGCTGGCCACCATGTGTGGTGATCGCCGCCAGCGATCCAGCCACTGCGGCGCTCGATCTGCCGGCGACGCGCGGCCGTGGATTGCTCGGCGGACAGCCGACCGCCTATGTCTGCGAGCATGGCGCATGTCGCCTGCCGGTCACCGATCCCGCCGCGCTGCGCGCCGAGCTGGCAGCGTTGCGCGCCTGACGCGCGATTGCACCGCATGGTGCCAGACACGCACACGATGGCCGGGCCGCACGCCCGAACGACCAGCCGAGAGGGAGCGCGATGGACCACCTGGACGCACTGCTCGCCGCCCGCCAGCGGCCGCGGCGGCCCCATGTCATGCTGCAGCGCTGGGAATCGCTGGCCTTCCTGCACTGGCGCTGGGACGCCGCCGCCGTCCAACGCACGCTGCCCGGCGGCCTGACCGTCGACACCTTCGATGGCGATGCCTGGCTGGCGATCGTCCCGTTCGCCATGCGCGGCATTCGACCACGCTGGTGCCCGCCGGTGCCGGGGATCAGCGACTTCCTCGAGCTGAACGTGCGAACCTATGTGCGCGATGCCCGCGGCCGGCCTGGTGTCTGGTTCTACTCGCTCGATTGCGATCAGCCGATCGCGGTCTGGACGGCG
>CAIQIY010000633.1 GCA_903871975.1 uncultured Chloroflexota bacterium
CGCCACACCCCGCCACACCCACCAGCTGACGCTGCGACGACGCGCCGTGCTATACTGTCGGTGCGCGGGCCTCGCCCGCGACCTCCGGCAGTTCGGCGCCGCGGCAGCGGCAAGGAGGCGGCCCCATGTTCACCTCGATCGCCGATGTCCGTGCGCGCCTCGAAGCCCAGCGCTACGTCGCGTCGGACGAGATCGCCACCGTGGTGTTCCTCGCCGAGCGGCTCGGCAAGCCGGTGCTGGCCGAAGGGCCGGCAGGCGTCGGCAAGACAGAGCTGGCCAAGGTCTGGGCGGCAGCCAGCGGACGCGAGCTGGTGCGCCTTCAGTGCTACGAGGGTCTCGACGAAACCAAGGCACTGTACGAGTGGGAATATGCCAAGCAGTTGCTGTATACCCAGCTGCTGCGCGATGCCCTCGGCGACGTTCTGGCAGGTGCGACCAATCTGGCCGAGGCCGCCGATCGCCTGGCTGCCGAGGAGAACGTCTTCTTCTCGGAGCGCTTCCTGCTGCCACGGCCGTTGCTGCGCGCACTCACCAGCGAGCATCCGGTCGTGCTGCTGATCGACGAGATCGACCGCGCCGATGCCGAATTCGAGGCCTTCCTACTCGAAGTGCTCAGTGATTTTCAGGTGAGCATCCCCGAGATCGGCACGATTCGCGCGCGCCACCAACCAATGGTCGTGCTCACCAGCAACAATACGCGCGAACTCTCCGAGGCGTTGCGCCGCCGCTGTCTGTATCTGCACGTTGATTATCCGGCGCTCGAGGCCGAACTGCAGATTGTGGCACTGCAGGTACCCGACGCACCGACACGCCTGGCGCGCCAGGTGGTCGAGCTGGTGCAACGGCTGCGCGGCATGGATCTGAAGAAGCAACCGAGTGTCGCCGAGACGGTCGAGTGGGCCCGGGCGCTGATCGAGTTGAATGCCCGCCATCTGGATCGCGCCGCACTCGATGCGACGCTGGGTGTGCTGTTGAAACACACCGGTGATCAGCAACGTGCCCGGCGCATGTTGCCGCGCACCGACGATTCCGACGAATCAGCCGGACGTGATGATGACGAGAGCCCGCGTCGGCGGCGCGATGACGATCGCACGCGTCGCCGACGCTCGGAGTGATGGTGCGTCAGCGCCGGATACATGAAAGAGGGATAGGCGATGAGCAGCCGCTTCGACGAGGTCCGCCTGTTCTCCGGCAATGGCAATCCGGCGCTGGCACATGCGATCTGCCAGCGGATGAATATCCCGCTGGGCGATGCGACCGTCACGTCGTTCAGCAACGAGAACATTTTCGTCAGGCTGAACGAGAGCGTGCGCGAGAAGGACGTCTTCGTGGTACAGTCGCTGGCCGCCCCGCTGAGCGACCGGATCATGGAGTTGCTGATCATGCTGGATGCGTGCAAACGTGCGTCGGCCGGACGGGTGACGGCGGTGGTGCCGTTCTACGCCTACGGGCGTACCGACAAGCGCGACCAGCCACGGGTGCCGATCACGGCACGGTTGCTGGCCGACATGATCCAGGTGGCGGGCGCCCAGCAAGTCATCACGATGGACCTGCATGCCGGTCAAATCCAGGGGTTCTTCAGCATTCCGGTCGACGAGCTGAGCACCATGTCGTTGCTGGTACCGTACGTCGCCGCGCGCGGCTGGCATGACTCGGTGGTCGTCTCACCCGACATGGGGTTCGCCAAACGGGCACGCAATTTCGCCGAACAGCTCGGCGTGCCGCTGGCGATCGTCGAGAAACGCCACAGCCGCCCATTGAACGGCAACACGGCGGCGGAATCACTCCGCCTGATCGGCGATGTGGCCGGGGCTCACTGCATCATCGTCGATGACGAGGTACACACCGGCACCTCGATCATCCAGGCGGCCGAACTCCTGATGGCCAGTGGCGCGCGCTCGGTTGTGGCAGCGGTGGTGCATCCGGTGCTGGCCGGCGATGCGATTGAGCGCATCCGGCGTAGCCCGATCAGCGAGTTGGTGACCACCGACACCCTGCCGATCGCGCCCGAGCATGTTTGGCCGGAGTTGCGCGTGTTGAGCGTGGCCAGCCTGCTGGCCGAGGTGATCGAACGCATCCACAGTGGTGTCTCGGTCGATACGCTGTTCCAGCGCGCCGCGCGCCCGTGGCGCTAGGCTGCGGGCGCGGCAGCGACACGCGGCGTCATCGGCACCTCGGCCGCGCAAGCCATGCACCGGCCGGTGTCCTGCCTCCCTCAGCGCAGACGGTAAATCGTCACCTGCTCTTCACTGAAGACGACATCGCCGAGCCCGGCAAACTTCTCGAGCGCTTCGGCCGAATAGCGGACACGCTCTGCCACGCCGACGTACACGTATGACACCCCGTAACGCTGGAGCAGCTCGCGCGCCGCAGCAGCATCGAGCGTGGCATAGATCTCGGCCACTGCCGCATGGCGTGATGCGATCTCGGCCTGCGCCAGCGGATCGCCGGCGCGCCACTGCTGCTGGTGCCCCGGCCAACCCAGCACCGTCGCCAGCCCGGTACTCGCCGAGACACCGCCGATCCCCAGGCCTTCGGGATCGTACGAATCGCCAGGACCATCGCCGCTGGCCTCGAGGATCACGGCATCACCGGGGACCTGCTCGCGCAGGAAGCGCAGCGCCGCCGCGCCACCCGGCTCGCGATGGCGCGGCGTCTGCCCCGCCAGGCCGATCGGCGTCGCATCGCGGAGCTGGCGACCAAAGGTATGCCATGGGTAGACCAGCGCACCAATCGCCAGCATGCCGACGAGCAGCGTGCCGACCACGCGCACCAGCCACCAGCGGTGCGGCGCCCGGGCCAGCAACCACCACACGGCATACCCGGCAGTGGCGCCCCAGATCACCCAGACCTGATAGGAGAACTTGAACACCGTGTTCATGCGCGATTCGAAGACGTCGCGGATGTAGACCAGGTCAGTGCCCAGACAGATCAGGCTGCCGAGGGCCACGACGCCCAGCGTGAATGCCCGCGCCGGCTGTTCGGCACGCCCAAGCGCGCCGGCACCAGCCAGCATCGCCAGCGGCAGCAAGGCGAGCAGCGGGAAGCCGAGGATCGTTCCGACGAGGAGCGTCAGCGGCAGCGTCAGGCGCAACCACACCGGATGCCGTGCCGCCGACCACCACGTCAGCAATACCAGCGGGACAAGAAACAGCCCGAAGATCATCAGCATGCTGTGCAGTTCGGTACGATCCCAGACGACGAGCCCGAGTGTCCGACTCAATGGCCCCAGCAACGGCACGTCGAGCAAGGGGTCGCGCGCACCGACCAGCGAGCGAAACGTGGCATGAAACGGCAGAAACGCACCATAGGCGACCAGGGCAGTCAGCACGGCCTGGCGCA
>CAIQIY010000634.1 GCA_903871975.1 uncultured Chloroflexota bacterium
CACATGCTTGCCGTGCTCGGCGGCAGCGATCGAGATCGCGGCGTGCGAATCGCCGGGCGTCGAAACGTCGACGAGGCCGATGTCGTCGCGCGCGACCAGTGCGCGCCAGTCGGTCTCGATGCCTTCCCAGCCGAACTGCGCCGCCGCCGCCCGCACGCCGGCTTCGTCGCGGCCACACAGTGCGCGCATCACGGGCCGCAAGGGAACGTCGGGGAAGAAGCTGGCGACCTGGCGGTACGCATTCGAGTGCGACTTGCCCATGAACTTGTAGCCGACCAGACCGACGCCGATCGTCTGTGTCATGATGTGCTCCTCATCTCAGCAGCCTACGATTCCGGTGGCCACGGCCGCCGTCGGGGCGCAGCGGCCCGTCGCGATTCATGCCTCATGGCTCAGCGCCGTCGTCGAGCGCGGTGATCTCGAGCAGGTTGCCGAACGGATCGCGACAGAAGAGCCGTGGCCGCCCGCGTATGACGGGTTCGCCGGGCTGCCAGGCGATGCCGTGCCGTTCGAGCTGCCGTGTGATGGCCGTCAGGTCGGCACAGTGCAGGCATGCGTGCCGCCCACCGCCGCCGCCATCATCGGCAGCGGCATACAGGTGCAATTCGCCGGCGCCGATGTGGAACCACACGACATCGACGCCCTCGAGGCCGGCTGGCAGCACGCATTCGCGCAGGCCCAGCACGCCACCGTAGAACTGCCGCGCGACGGCGCCCGATGCCGCCCCGGCCGGGCGTGGCAAGCTGACGTGGTGGATGCCGAGCAGCGTCATCGCGTGCCCCCGGATCATCGTGCCGCCGCATCGTACTGCCGGCGCGGCGCAATTGCGACTGCCGCCGAGTATAGCGGATGCCGCTGGTGGTGTCAACGCGTTGATGGGCGCCTGTGTGCCCGGGGACCAGCGCTGGTCGGCTGTGCGGTGACCGCGCCCCTGCATGCCTGGCACGACGGTGGTGCGGAATCGACCGTGATGGCCGACGGCGCGCGCCACCGCATCACCGCGCGATCCGCAGCAGGCGTTCGCCGGCGGCGAGCAGCGTCGCGTGCTGCTTGGCAAAACAGAACCGCACAATCTGCGGCAGATCGTCCTGACGGCCATAAAAGATCGATGTGGGGATCGCGGCCACCCCTGCCGCCCCGATGAGCCAGCGACAGAAGTCCTGGTCGTCGGCGAAGCCGAAGCGCCGCACCTCGCAGCTGATGAAGTAGGCGCCCTCGACCCGCAGCGGCTGCAGGCCGGCGCGCGTCAGCAATTCCCGCAGCAGATCGCGGCGCGCAGCGTACTCGGCGCGCAGTTGCGCATAATACCCGTGCGCCGCCGCATGCTCCACGGCGACGGCAGTCGCTTCCTGCAGCGGCGTCGGCGTCGTGAAGGTGATCCACTGCTTGGCCTGGCGCAGCGCCTGGTTGAGTGCGGCGCCACCGATCGCCCAACCGACCTTCCAGCCCGTCACGCCGAAGGTCTTGCCGGTGCTGCCGAGCGTGATCGTGCGATCCCACATGTCGGGCAGGGTGGCGATCGGCAGATGCACCGCATCATCATAGGTCATGCGGTCATAGACTTCGTCGCTGATCACCAGGGTATCGGCATAACGACACAGCCCGGCGATCAGCTCGAGCTCGTCACGCGTCAGCACCATGCCGGTCGGATTGTGTGGCGTATTGAGCAGCACCAGCTTCGGGCGCTGTGCGAACGCGTCGCGCAGTGCGGCGACATCGAGGCTCCAGCGCGGCGTCGCGGGCGTCGGCGGGCACAGCCGCACCGGCAGCGCGCTGGCACCGGCCATCCTGACGTCGGCCAGGTAGGCATCGTATGCCGGCTCGATCACCACCACGCGGTCGCCCGGGTCGAGCAGCGCCTGCGTCAGCGCGTAGAGCCCTTCGGTAGCGCCGCTGGTGATCGACACCTCGTGGACCCAGTCGACGGCACGGCCGTGTTCGCGCTCCCACTGTGCGGCGAGCACCTGGCGCAACCGCGGCCAGCCCGGGCTGGGCGGGTACTGATTGAGATCGGCGCCGATCGCGGCGATCGCGGCCTGCTTGACGAAGTCGGGGGCCGCAAAATCGGGGAAGCCCTGCCCGAGGTTCACGGCCTGATGGCGCTGGGCGAGCAGGCTCATCTCGCCAAATATCGATACTGCGCCGCCGGCGACCCGCTGTGCCTGAATGGATGTCATGGCCACTCCTGTCGGGTGGGGGCGGGACCGTCGACATGCCCGCCGTTCGGGTCTGTGGGCCACGACCGGGTGGCCGTGGCGTGCAGCCACGCGCTGGCACATGGGCGAATTGCGATCGACCGGCATGCAACGCGTGCGCCGACCGGGCCGGCGCTACGCCACCGCCTCGGCATCGAGCGCCGCCCGCGCCTGGTGCAGCACGTCCGGCTGCACGAGCGCCTCGATGGCACTGCGCGCCAGCAACCGCGCGCCGTCGACGATCGCCGCATGGCCACGCGGCGCGGTGGTCGCCGCCGCGACCTCGCGGGTATGCCAGCCGGCGCTCGCGTCGCACATGCCCAGAAACACGAACGCCGCCGGGACGACCTGGCTCACGTTGCCGAAATCCGTCGAGCCGAAGCTCAGCCCCGGCCGCGGTTCGGGGGTCGGCCGACCGATCGCCGCGAGCTGCCGGCGCAGCACCGTGCCGAGCGGGCCGCTGGGCCGGTAGTCGAGATACGGCCTGACATCTTCGCGCCACGCCAGCCGCGCACCGGTGGCGCGGGCACCACCCTCGGCGCAGGCCACCAGGCGTTCGACCAGGGCGCGGGCGGTGGCAGCCTGCGGTGCGCGCACCCGAAACCGGCAGGCGGTGTAGTCCGGGATGACATTCGGCGCCGCGCCGCCGTGGGTGATGATGCCGTGGATGCGGCAATCGGCGGGCATCTGCTGGCGCAGCAGGCCGACGGCCTGAAAGCACAGCAGCAGCGCATCGAGCGCGTTGATGCCTTCGTGCGGCGTGGCAGCGGCATGCGCCGCGCGGCCGAAGAACTCGATGGCGACGCCGTGCGCCACCAGCGTACGCTCGGCGGCGAGCTGGTCATCGGCCCACGGGTGGATCATCAAGGCTGCATCGAGGCCGGCGAAGGCGCCAGCCGCGAGCATCGCAATCTTGCCGCCCGCATCGGGCACCGCAGACTCCTCGGCCGGCGTGCCGAAGATCTCGACGCTGCCGGGCAGCGCGTCGGCGACGGCCGCCAGCCCGAGCGCTGCGCCGAGCGTGGCGCTGGCGATGATGTTGTGACCGCAGCCATGCCCGACGCCGGGCAGCGCATCGTATTCGGCGATCAGGCCGATGCGCGGC
>CAIQIY010000635.1 GCA_903871975.1 uncultured Chloroflexota bacterium
TCGGCCGCCTCGTAGAGCTCGCCCGGGATGCCTTGCAGACCCGCGAGGAAGATCAGCGTCGTCGATCCGACGCCCCACAGGCTGGTGATGATCAGCGCCGGCAGCGCCCAGCGCTCGCTGGTGAGCCATGCCGGTCCTTCGATGCCGACGAAGCCCAGCAGGATGTTGATGATGCCGAACTCGGCATTGAACAGCCAGCGCCACAGCATCGCGACGCCGACGCCCGAGATCACCGTCGGCAGGTAGTAGATCGAGCGAAACAGCGTGACGCCGCGCATGCGCCGGTTGAGCAGCACAGCCAGGCCAAGGCCGGCGACCAGGCCCAGCGGCACACTGACCAGCGAGTAGGTCGTGCTGACGCTCAGGGCCTTCCAGAACAGCTCTTCGTCGATCATATCGCGGTAGTTCGCGAAGCCGACCCATTCGGGATCGGTGAGCAGGCCGTAGTCGGTGAAGCTGAGCACCAGCGAGGCGATCACCGGGCCGAGCGTGAACAGCAGCAACCCGAGGATGGCCGGCGCCATGAACACATAGCCGTGCAGCGCCTCGCGCTGGCGTATCGTGCGCCGGCGGGCGGTGACGGCCGGGGGTACGGCCTGACTGCTCTCGATCATCGCAAGCTCCCTGCGCAGCACCGCGCGCGTGTCATGACGCCATTGGCTCGATCAGGATGAGCGCTGAACCCTGCTCGGCGATGTCGGTGAACGACAGGCCATCGGCCAGAACAGCGCCCCGCACGAGCTGCTGACGATCGTCGGCCAGCCAGGTGAGGTGATACATCCGGTCGCGCTCGACGCCATGCAGCGCATACTGGCGCGCCGGTTCGCCGCCAGGCAGGCGGAAGACGGCCAGCAGGTGCTCGCCGCTGGTGTTGTGCGCGTACTGGAAGCCGGCCCAGCGGCAGCCGCGCCCCTCGCGCAATGGCTGCGGGTCGAGCCGGCGCAGCGTGCTGTGTGGCATCAGGCGCCGCACATGCTGCTGGTACACCGCGATGTGCCGGGCGTAGCGCTGCGCCACCCACGCGGGCAGATCCGGCAGGCGCTGCGAGAAGCCGAAGCGGCGCAGCATCGAGATGCGCGTGTAGTAGTCGAGCTGCGTCGCCGTCAGCGCCGGATCACGTGGGTCGAATGTCTGGAAGCGATGCTGCGTATGCGCCCACTCGCAGAACCCCCAGTGCAACAGCGCCTCGGGGGCCAGCAGCGTGCTGCCGCCCCAGAACAGCGACAGGCTGTGTTCGGGCCAGTCGGGATCGCTCTGAAACGCCATGTGGGTATGCCGTGCGATGCCCAGATCGATGCGCAGGCCACCCGACGAACAGTTCTCCAGCACGACCTGCGGATGGCGGGCGCGTACGGCATCGAGCAGCGCGTAATAGCCACGATAGTGCTGATACAGCCCGTCGCCGGCACCATGGCCGTGATCAGTGCGATCACAACCGGCGCCGGGGTCGAGGTTGAAATCCAGCTTGATCCAGTCGCAGCGATACTCGGTGATCAGGCGATCAAGCGTAGCGAACGCCCAGGCCTGCCCGGCCCGACTGCCGAGGCAGACATACCCCAACGGACTGCCGTCGCGGCGCGCCACGAGCTCGGGCTGCATGACTGCCAGCCGGGCATCCCGGCCCAGGCCCTCGATCTCGCACCACAGGCCGAACGCCATGCCCAACGCATGCACCGCATCGCTCACGGCGCGGATGCCGGCGGGAAACCGCCGGGCATTGACCAGATCCCAGTCACCGCGCAGCGCATACCATTCGGTCGCGTCGTCGCTCGGCCCGAACCATCCGGCATCGAGCGTGCAGACCTCGATGCCCAACCGGGCGGCGACGGCGGCATTGGCACGAAACACGGCATCGTCGAGCGTCTTGTCTTCGTAGCTCCACCAATGATTCCACTCGACCGGCAGCCGGTCGGCGAGCGGATTGTGTGGGTACCAGTGGCGCCGGCCGGCATCGGCGAACAGCTGTGCGGCGGCGTTCGCATCGGGGGCGCATGCGATGACGACCGGCGGTGCCTCGAGCTGGCCGCCCGGCGCCAGATCGGCGAAGAACGCCCAATCGTGCAGGCCGGCGCTCAGGCGGCGCGTCGCTCCGTGTGGGTCGAGCCGGATGACCCAGTTACCCGACCATGCCACCGCGACCGCCAGCCGGCCGTGGGCCCCGTCGATGGCACACCACGGCTGGTCGCCATGGCTCGAGCGGCCCGATCGGCTCTGCGCGACCCAGTGCTCGTCGGCGGCCGGTCGGGCCTGCTGCGGCTCGAACTCAAGGCCCCAGGCGCCAGTGAACCACGAGATCAGCGGTGCGGTGTCGGCGAGATCGGCGACGAAGCTGTCGATTCGGCTGATGCGACGCACGCTGTCGCCGGTGTTGCGCACCACGAGCCAGGTTTCGAGCAGTGCGCCACCCGCGTAGCTGGCCAGATGCAAGGTGATCGCCAGCCCGCTGTCGTGCCTGAGCGGCACGCAGACGTGCTGCCGGTCGTGGTGCCATTGCTCGGTGGGCGCGCCAGCCAGGTGCGCCGTGCCGCCATCGATGACCACGCCATCGCAGACCACCTGGAACAACGGCGCCGTGCCGGCCAGCCACGGATGACCGGCCAGCCCGACGCCCGGACCGAGAGTCAGCCACGCAGTACCGAGCGCAATCGTCGACCCTGCCTGCTCCATCGCCTCACCGTCCTTCTGCACGCCGCGCCAGCGCGATCCGCTGCCGCAGATAGTCCATCGACTGCGGCTCGATGGTGAACTCGATGACTACGTCCGGCCGCCGCGGAGCGATCCGCGCACACTCGGCCATGCAATTGTGTGTCACCACCAGGTGATCACAGGTGGCAACGATCCGCGCGACGTCGTCAGCAGCGTCGATCAGCGCGACGTCGATCTGCCGCCCTGGCAGATAGCTCAGGATCACATAGCGCAGGCTGGCCGCCGTCGAGGCCAGCGTACATACCAGGCCGATGTGCGGCCGCGCGAGCCGCGCGATCCCCAGCGCGGTCGCCGGTGCCAGCCGCGTGTCGACGCCGACCAGCCGCTCGCGGGCATCGCCCAGCAGAACCCCGGCCTCGGCCAGGTGGTGGAACGTCGTCACCACCAGATGCGCCTGCCGCCAGCGCCCGGGCTGACTCAGCTCGCTCACCAGGCCGGCTTCGACCGACATGCCCAACAAGCGGCCGAGTTCGGCGGCGAGGGCTGCGCTCTCGTGGGCGTTGCATTCGGCGAACCAGATGCGCACGCCGCTGGTGCTGTAGACCTCGTCGACCAGCCGGCTGACGTCTTCGAGCAGCCGCTCGCGCGGCATGCCGCCGACCATCGCCTGCCAGACGGCACCACGCATCCGCTCGCGGATCAGCTCGCCGCCACGCCACACGCCCGGCGTGTGCCGCACCACTGTGGTGCGCTGCCCCGGCACATTCTCAAGGACGCCTTGGTCGATCAGGCTGCGGCACGCCTTCTGGATGGTGTTGCGGTTGGCTCCCAGGTCTTCGGCGAGCCGTCGATGCGATGGCAGCGGGTCGCCGGCCGGATAAACTCCGCTCGTGATGCGGTCGATCAGTGCGTGCCGTACCTCGTCGGCAGTGATGTATCCGCGGCTCACCGCGCCCTCACCCTCGCCAGCCATGGTATACTTTGGCCTACGGCCTAAGCCATCGACCACGCCACCATCCTACGGCGGAACAGCCGCGCTGTCAAGCGGGGCGTCGCGCGGTGGGGCGACAAATGAGACGGAGAACGGCACGATGCGGATCGAGGCGGTGGACTTTTTTTATCTGTCGATGCCCGAGGTGCTTGATGTCGGCGATGGCAGCCAGGATGCGCTGCTGGTGCGCGTTGCCGCGGGCGGCCACGTCGGCTGGGGCGAGTGCGAGGCCGCGCCGCTGGTATCGATCGCCAGCTTCGTCTGCCCGATGTCACACAGCGCATGCAAGCCGGTGCGCGATTCGGTGCTCGGCCAGCGCATCGATGGCCCCGACGACATCCGGCGCATCGGTGACCTGACGCGTGCCCAGAGCCTGGATCTGCTGCAAGCCGAGCACACGTTGTCGGGGATCGACATGGCGTTGTGGGATCTGTTGGGGCGCGTGCGCGGCGAGCCGGTGTACCGCCTGCTGGGCGACCGCGTGGCGACGCCGAAGCTGCCATATGCATCGCAGCTGTTCGGTGACGATCCGGCGACGACCTATGCACTGGCGCAGCAGGTGCGCCGCTCCGGCTACCGCGCCGCCAAGTTCGGCTGGGGGCCGTACGGCCGCGGCAGCGTGGCCGACGATGCACTGCAGGTGGCGGCGGCACGCGAAGGCCTGGGCGACGAGGGCGTGCTCCTGATCGATGCAGGCACGGTATGGCTCGACGACGTGGCGTTGGCTGCGGCGCGCCTGCCGGCGCTGCAGGCGGCGGCGGTCGGCTGGCTCGAAGAGCCGTTCATCTCGGGCGCGCTCGGCGCCTACCGCGCACTCGCACAGCGCGCGGGGGCAGTCCGGCTGGCGGCGGGCGAAGGCTGCCACAACTATTCGATGGCCGAGCACCTGCTGCACCACGCCGATCTGGGGTACATCCAGATCGACGCGGGCCGCATCGGCGGCATCAGCGTGGCACGCCGGGTGGCCGAAGCGGCCAACGCCGCGGGCGTGACGTATGTCAACCACACGTTTACGTCGCACCTCGCGCTGAGCGCATCGCTGCAGCCCTATGCCGCGAGCGCACCCGGCGCGATCTGCGAGTACCCGGTCGAACCACGGCAGCTGGCGCTCGACATCACCCGCAGCCACCTGCTGCCCGATGCAGACGGATTCATCCGGCTGCCCGAGGGCCCCGGTCTGGGCCTCGAGGTCGCCATCGAACGCCTCGCGCCGTATCTCGTCGACGTGGTCATCGAAGTGCGCGGCCGTACGTTGTATCGCACGCCAGTGCTGATGACGTGAACCAGCGAGCGGTGTCGGCCATCGCAGAGCGGGTGCGATGCACAGCGTTCGGGCAATCACCGAGGCGATCCTGGTGCAGTACCAGCTACCGGTACGCGGCACACACGGTGTCGTACCCTTGGCGCGTGTTCTCGAGGCCGGGCATCGACCACCGACGAGGGAGTGCAGCTGTGCGCACTGTTTCACGACTCACGGGCACGTCAACGAATCTGCCGATGTGGTGCGCATGATCCGCGCGGTGGTGCGCTCACGAACAGCCTGCGCGCCAGCCGGTGCA
>CAIQIY010000636.1 GCA_903871975.1 uncultured Chloroflexota bacterium
CCGGCGGATATGGTGTCACGAATGCATGGCCCATCGTCCCTTCTATGGGAATCCCACACCCCTTCGCGCCTTCGTATGATCGTATGATCGTGTGATCGCACAATGTGGTAGGATGCGCCCCAGGATAGTGCGCGTGGCGCAGTGACGGAGGTAGGCATGGAGCTCCGCGAAGAGATGACCCGTGCGCGCGAGGCGATCCGGGCGCGCACATCGTTGCAACCACGCATCGGGATCGTGCTGGGGTCGGGCCTGAGCGCGCTGGCCGACAGCCTCGATGATGCCACCGTGATCCCCTACGCCGACATTCCCGGCTTCGCGCGCTCGACGGTGCATGGCCATCGCGGCGAACTGGCGCTGGGCCACATGCGCGGCCAGCCGGTGGTGGTACAGCGCGGCAGATTTCACTTCTACGAAGGCTACTCGATGCAGCAGGTCACCTTTCCCATCCGCGTGATGCATGCACTCGGCTGCGAGATCGTGATCCTGACCAATGCTGCGGGCGGTCTGCGGCCCGACTGGCCGGTGGGTGATCTGATGCGCATCACCGACCACATCTTCCTGCCGGGGATGGCCGGTCATCATCCGCTGCGCGGCCCGAACGACGATCAGCTGGGGCCACGCTTTCCGCCGATGCTCGATGCCTACGATGCCGCGTTGGGCCACCTGGCCCACGCGGTGGCACAGGAGCACGGCACGACGCTGCGCGATGGGGTGTATGTGATGCTCGCCGGGCCAACCTTCGAGACGGCTGGTGAGCTGCGCATGTGCCGCACGATCGGCGCCGATGCCGTCGGCATGTCGACAGCACCCGAGGTCGTGGTCGCGCGCCACATGGGCATGCGCGTGCTGGCGATCTCGCTGATCACCAATCAGGCACTGCCCGATGGCAGCCCGGCCAATCACGCCGAGGTGCTCGAGGCGGGCGAACAGGCGCGACCACGCTTCGGTGCACTGCTGCAGGAGATCGTCGCGCGCGCCTGAGTGGTGCCAGTGCGGCGGGCATGCACACCGCTGCCCGCCGCGCGTGGTCCGCTCAATTCACGTCGTGATAGTGCCACTGCTCGGGCGGCGCCACGACGGCAGCGTGCCCGGTGATGGTGTACGGCACTTCGAGCGCGAATGCCGGCCAGTCGATCACCGCGAGCCCGTCGTACACCGTGACCTCGCACTCCTGGGTAGGGTCGGCGGTCACGCGGCGGATCGCTGCGGCCAGCGCCGCCAGCGGGGCGGGGACCGGATCGAGCGCCAGCAGGGTATCGATGGCCACGTCGATCGCCGACTGCACCAGCCCGGCGGCCGCGTGCGGATCACCGACCTGCTGGATGACCGGGCCCGCTGCTGGTCCACCGAGCAACTCGCGTATCAGCGCCTCGATCTCGGGGTCCGGCGGAATCGGCTTGAGATCGCTCAGGTCGTCGTCATCCGGGTCCGCCGCTCCCGCGGCGTTCGGCGACAGCCCGGCACCACGTGTCAGGTCGGGGCCGAGATCGTCGTCATCCCAGCCAAACCGCCGGTACCCCGGGTAGTTGCCGTCGCTGGACCCGGACGCGCCCGGCGTATCGTCCTCGTCGCCATCCGGGTCCGCCGCTCCCGCGGCGTTCGGCGACAGCCCGGCACCACGCGTCAGGTCGGGGCCGAGATCGTCGTCATCCCAGCCAAACCGCCGGTACCCCGGGTAGTTGCCGTCGCTGGACCCGG
>CAIQIY010000637.1 GCA_903871975.1 uncultured Chloroflexota bacterium
ATGCTGTGCTATTTGGGTACGAACAGCACGGCCGTCCAGCATCCGTGTGTGGTAGCTGCGGCTGCCAGACGCGGAGGAGCGGGGAATCCATGATGATATCGCAACCGGGCGGTGCCGCACAGCCGGCTACACCGTTTCACGGATTCGAGTTGACAAGCGGCGGTGGCGGTGGGCGACCGCCGGGTGGTGGCGGTGGACGGCCGCCGGGTGGCGGTGGTGGGCGACCGCCGGGTGGCGGTGGTGGACGGCCGCCGGGTGGCGGTGGTGGACGGCCGCCGGGTGGCGGCGGTGGTGGCTTTTCTGGTGGTGGTGGTGGTGGCGGCTTCCCCGGTGGTGGCAACCCACGCGGCAGTCGTGGCCCGGCGCGTGGTGCCGGCCGCCCCGCCGCAGCCGGGCGCGATGACGCACGCAGCACCGACGGCGACGACCGCTCGGGCGGTCGTGGTGGGCGCGGCGGCAGTCGCCCTGGTGGCATGACACGGCCTGCCCCAGGTGCCACACGCCTGCTCCCTGCAGCCCGCGTCCCGGCCCGGCCGCGTGGCCCGGTGCCGCTCCCCAACGCCATGACGGTCCGCGAGTTCTCCGAGGCGACCGGTGTCGGTGCCGCCGAGATTCTCAAGGCGCTGATGAAGGGTGGCGTGCTCGCCAACATCAACCAGCAGATCGACTACGACACTGCCGCAGTGATCGCTGCCGACTTCGGCATCGAGACCACCGAACACATCCCCGAGCAACTCGCCGGCATCGTCGAGAACATCAAGGATGTCCTCTCGGCCGAAGTTGCCAGCGAACTGCGACCGCGGCCACCCGTCGTCACGATCATGGGGCATGTAGACCACGGCAAGACCAAGCTGCTCGACGCAATTCGCAGCACGCGGGTCGCCGAGAGCGAAGCCGGCGGCATCACGCAGCATGTCGGTGCCTATCAGGTCGAGCTGCAATCGCGCAAGATCACCTTCCTCGACACACCGGGACACGAGGCATTCACCGCGATGCGCGCGCGTGGCGCCCAGGTCACCGATATCGTTGTCCTGGTCGTCGCCGCCGACGACGGCGTGATGCCGCAGACGGTCGAAGCCATCGCCCACGTCAAGGCTGCCGGCGTTCCGATGATCGTCGCGATCAACAAGATCGACATCGTCAATGCCAACCCCGATCGCGTGCGGCAGCAGCTGGCGAACCACGGCGTCGTCGTCGAACAGTACGGCGGCGATGTCCCCTCGGTCGAGGTATCGGCGCGCAATCGCATCAACATCGACGGCTTGCTCGAGATGGTGCTGCTCGTCGCCGATCTGGGCGAACTCAAGGCCAATCCCGACGCACCGGCAGTCGGTACCATCGTCGAAGCCGAACTCGACAAGAACCGCGGTCCGATTGCGACGGTCCTGATTCAGAACGGCACGCTGCGCCTCGAGGACAACGTGCTGGTGGGCAGTGCGACCGGGACCGTGCGGGCGATGTTCAGCGACAACGGACGGCGGTTGCGCTCGGCCGAGCCATCGATGCCGGTGGTGATCCTGGGGTTGACGGCGGTGCCCCAGGCCGGCGACATCCTGCAGGTCATGGATGATCTGTCGGTCGCACGTGAGGTGGCGTTGCAGCGCCAGCGCCAGTTGCGCGTCGAGGCGATGGCCAGCATGCGTGGCATGAGCCTCGACAACTTGTTCGACAAAATCCAGCAGGGACAGATCAAGGACCTGAACATCATCCTCAAAGCCGATGTAACCGGTTCGATCGGCGCGATCGAGCACGCGCTCGGCCAGCTCAACACCGATCAGGTGCAGATTCGCATGCTCCAGAAGGGCACCGGCGCCATCGGCGAAGGCGATGTCAACCTCGCGATCGCCTCGCGGGCGATCATCATCGGCTTCAATGCACGGCCCGACCCGGCTGCGCGGCGGCTGGCCGAACAGTACGGCATCGACATCCGCTTCTACAACATCATCTACCAACTCACCGACGACCTGCGCAAGGCGATGGTCGGCATGCTGGACCCCGAATACCGGCAGGTGACCGAGGGGTTTGCCGAGGTTCGCAATACCTTCCGCCTGCCGAGCCGCGAGATCGTCGCTGGTCTGTTCATCACCGATGGCAAGGTCATGCGTACGTACGCGGTGCGCGTGCTGCGTGGCGGCGTCGTCGTCCACGACGGGCGAATCGGTAGCCTCAAGCGCTTCAAGGAGGATGTCCGCGAAGTGACATCGGGCTACGAGTGTGGCCTGGTCGTTGAGAGCTTCACCGACGTGCAGATCGGTGACAACATGGAGTTCTATCGGACCGAGAAGGTCGAACGGACGGTATAGGCATGTCGCGACGAACGCAACAGGTCGCCGATGAGCTGCGTGCGATCATCGGTGGCATCATTCAACGCGAAGTCAAGGATCCGCGTGTTGGCTTCGCGACGGTGGTTGGAGTGCAGGTGAGCGATGATCTGCAGCATGCGCGCGTCGCAGTGTCGGTGATGGGGAGTGCCGCTGATCGTCAGGCGACGATGGCGGCGCTCGCCCGGGCGGCGGGGTTCATCAGGCGCTGCGTCGCTCGCGAGCTGCGCCATCTGCGGGTGGTGCCCGAGTTGCAGTTCATGCACGACACATCCCTGGACTACAGCGTGCGGATCAACGAGGTGTTGCGTGACGTCGCGGCAGAACGCGCCGCAAATCCGCCAAACCTGCCGGATGATGCACCGTGATGCGCGAGTCGGTTGCGCCGCCCGACGACGGCTATTTCAAGAAGCGCATCACGTACGAGCATCGAGGCATGCGCTTCGCGTTCGACGTGGCACACACAATCTTCTCGTCGTTTCAGATCGACGACGGGACAGACCTGTTGCTGCGCACGCTCGACATCGCGCCGACACCGCGGCGCATCATCGACATGGGGTGTGGTTGCGGTGTGATCGGCGTGGTGCTCGCCCGCCTGTTCCCCACCGCCGATGTACTGGCGGTCGATCGCGACTTGCTGGCAGTACGCTATGCACAGCATAATGCGCGGCTGAATGGCGCAACCAACGTGCGGGCGATCGGCAGCATCGGATTCGAGTCAGTCCCTGCCGATCAGTACGACTTGATCGTCTCGAATGTGCCGGCGAAGATCGGCGATGACGCCATCGATGCCGAGTTCATTCGCGCGCCGTTGGCGCATCTGGCACCGACTGGAGCGTACTGGTTTGTGGTGGTGAGTGGCCTGAATCGGCTGATTCCGGCACTCGGCACTGCGCAGCAGCTGCGGCTGCGGCAGATGCGCAAACGCTCGGGGCATGCGGTGTATCGGTTGTTGCCGACGGAGCGCGGCGGTGGTGGCGCGCCGATGGAAGTTTGAGCGTGACCCTGTTGCGCGCCGGGCGGCGGCCATGGGCGGTGCACGAACACCTGCACTGGAGGAAGCATGATGCGCTTTGACGATGCCCGGGAAGCAGCCCCGGCATTCGCGACGGTACTCGATGCGGCGCGCCATCCGCTGGTGCTGACCCACATCAATCCCGATGGTGATGCGATTGGTGCGGTGCTCGGCATCGTGCATGCCTTCGCCGCGCGTGGCATCGCAGCCAGCGCCGTAGTCTGGCCGGTGCTGCCGCGCTGTGCGCAGGTACTGGCCGATGCCGACCGCGTCACGCGCTACCAACCCGGCGCACAACTCCCCGACGCCGATCTGGTGATCCTGGTCGATACCGCCAGCATCGCACGATTAGGGCCGATCGGCGAGGAGCATCGCGCATGGCTGGCCGATCGGCCGATGGTCCTGGTCGATCATCACGCCACCAACGATGCCGGCGCCAGCCTGAACCTGATCGACACCAGCGCTGCCTCGACGTGCGAACTCCTGGCGCAGCTGTTCGGCGCGATGGGCTGGACGCTCGACACCGCTGCTGCGACCGCGCTGTTGCTTGGCGTAGTATCGGACACCCAGAGCTTCCAGACCACGGCGACGCGGCCGGTGAGCCTGCGTGTCGCTGCCGACCTGATCGAAGGTGGTGCCGCGCATCAACCGGTAGTGACGGCGTTGCAGTTCTCGTTGCCCGGCCCGACAGCGATGCTGATCGGCCAAGCGCTCGCGGGCCTGCAATACACCGATGGAGTGGCCTGGGCGGTGATCACCGAAGCGATGTTTGCCGCGACAAACACGCTGCCCGAGGATGCCGACGAAGTCCTCGCCGTGATGCAGCGGCTCGACGGGCTGCGGGCATGCGCCCTGCTCCGCGCGTACGGCACGACGACGCGGCTGAGCCTGCGCTCGCGCCCGCCGATCGACGTGGCGGCGCTGGCCGTCCGCTGGGGTGGCGGTGGGCATCGCCAAGCCGCCGGCGCCACGCTGGCGATGCCACTCGACGAAGCAGTCGCGCTGGTCGTCCCGGCATTACGCGCGGCAGTCGATGCGGTGGGCGCACCGTGATCGACGGCGTACTGGTGATCGACAAGCCGGCTGGGTTGACATCGCACGACGTCGTCGCGCGCGTGCGCCGCGCCGCCGGGCAGTCGCGGGTCGGCCATGCCGGGACCCTCGATCCGGCGGCGACGGGCGTCCTGGTGTGTGCACTCGGCGGTGCGACGCGCCTGATCGAGATGCTGCAGGATGACACGCTCAAGACCTACCGTGCGGTGGTTCGGTTGGGCGCGACGACCAGCACCGACGACGCCGAAGGGGCGGTGCTGACGACAGCACCGGTCCCAACGCTGGACGCAGCGCAGCTCGAGCGCGTGTTGGCACAGTTCCGCGGCGCGATCATGCAGGTGCCGCCGATGGTGTCGGCGGTGCACCATCAAGGGCAACGGCTGTATCACCTCGCACGGTCGGGCCAAGTCGTCGAACGTACGCCGCGTCCGGTGCACATCCATCGCCTGACGCTGCTGGAGGTACAGGCCAGCTGTATCTCGCTCGAGGTGGTGTGTGGCAAAGGTACCTACATTCGGTCGCTGGCGCGCGACCTGGGCGAGCACCTGGGCTGTGGCGCACACTTGGCAACGCTGCAGCGCACCGCCGTCGGGCCGTTCACGCTCGCCGGCGCGGTGCCGCTGGCGGCGCTCAACGATCGCACGACCGTGCTGGCACACCTCCTGCCACCGACCGTGGCGCTGAGCGGCTGGATGCAGCTTGAGCTGGATGCTGCGATGTGCGTCGCGTTGCGCCATGGCCGGGCGATCCCTGCCAGTGCCGATGCTGCGGTCACCCGCGCGTATGCCTGTGATGCCGACGGCGCGCTGGTGGCGCTGGTCGAACGCGATGGCGCGCAGTGGCAGCCACGCAAGGTGTTCGCTCGTGAGGCGTGAGGGCGACGCACGATGGAACAGGCGGCGCGACAGCCCGATGGATGACCGCGCCATGATCCTTGACGCCGTGAGCTGCCTGTGCTGTAATTGGCGCGGCATCTGCCGCACGCGTGTGCTGCACCGCTGGTCGGCTGACAGCCGGCACGGCGGCGGGCGTGGGTCGGCCCGTCACAGCACCACGGGCCAGTCACGACGATCCTCGGGGCAGCAGATGACCAGGCGAGCAAATGGGACACGAGGCGACCATGCAGGTGGCTGAAGGAATCGGGGCGACCACTCAAGCTGCGCCACTGGCGCTCACGATCGGGGTCTTTGATGGCATTCATCGCGGCCACCAGCATGTGCTGACGACGGTGGTAGCGCGGGCGCGGCAGTTGGGGCTCAATGCTGCAGCGCTGACGTTTGAGCCACATCCGGCGCAGGTCGTTCGCCCCGATCACGTGCCACTGCTGTTGACCAGCCTCGACGAGCGGATCCCGCTGCTGGCCGCGCAAGGCCTCGATCTGCTGGTCGTCGAGCCATTCACCGCAGCACTGAGCCGACTACGGGCTGCAGCGTTCATGGAGCGCGTCTGCGACGCACTGCCACTGCGCGAACTGTGGATCGGCTGGGATTTCGTCCTCGGCCACGACCGCGAGGGGACACCGGCAGTCTTGCGGCAGCTCGGCACCCGCCTCGGGTACAGTGTCCACATCATCGAGCGGCTGGCGACCGACGGGCTGCGCCTCAGCTCGACCGCGGTGCGCCATGCGTTGCTCGAGGGCGACATCACGACTGCCACGACGATCCTGGGCCGGCCGTACCAGCTCACCGGCCGGGTCGTCAGCGGGGATCGCCGCGGCGGCACCATTGGCTTTCCCACCGCCAACCTGGCACTGCCCGACGGGCGGCTGGTGCCCGCCAACGGCGTGTATGTATGTCGCGCACAGGTCGCCGGGCAGTGGCTGCCGGCCGTCACCAACATCGGCGTACGCCCGACCTTCGATGGCATGCGGCGTACCGTCGAGGCACACCTGCTGGACTTCGACGGCGACCTGTACGATCAGTCGCTGCCGTTGCAGATCCTGGCGCGATTGCGCACCGAGCAGCGCTTTGGCAGCGTCGCCGAGTTGATTGCACAGATTGGGCGCGATGTCGCCGCGACACGCGCCTGGTTTGCGACACACCCGTGAGGAGGGCGACCGATGGAACCTGACGATGAATCGCTGCGCGAGCTGTTGCGCCGCGCCCGCACCATCGCCGTCGTCGGCCTGAGCGCCGATCCGACGCGCGCATCGTTTCGCGTCGCAGCATACCTGCAACGCCAGGGCTACCGGATCATTCCGGTCAATCCGGCGCTGACCGAACCCGTGCTGGGCGAGACACCCTACGCCCGACTGACCGACGTCCCGCTGCCGATCGACATCGTCGATGTCTTCCGGCGGCCCGAGCAGGTGCCGCCGATCGCTGCCGATGCGGTGGCGGCCCACGCCGGCACGCTGTGGCTCCAGCTGGGCATTCGCAGCGACGCCGGCGCCGCGATCGCACAGGCTGCCGGCCTGACGGTCGTGATGGATCGTTGCCTGATGGTCGATCATCAGGCACTGCTGGGGGCGACGGCGCCGATGTGATGGGTGATGCCGCGAAGGAGAGGCGACGATGCTCGATGCATACGCGGCGCGCTACCGGCGCGCCCTCGACGAGTCGGTGATTCCGTTCTGGGAGCGGCATGGCATTGATCGGGAGCTGGGCGGCATCTTCACCGCGCTCGATCGCGACGGCGGGCTGAGCGACAGCAAGAAGTACATCTGGATGCAGGGCCGTGCCGCCTGGATGTTTGCGCGGCTGTACAACGAGTATGAGCCACGGCCAGCCTGGCGCGATGCCGCCCAGCGCATCCTCGCCTTTCTGCAACAGCATGGTCGGGCCGCCGATGGTCGCTTCTACTTCAGCCTCGATCGCAGCGGCGCACCGGTGTTTCTGCAGCGCAAGCCGTATGGCGCAGTCTTCGCATGCCTTGGCATGCTCGAGGTCGCCCGGGCCACCGGCGATGCAGCACTGCGCCGTGACGCGATCGTGCTGTTCGACGACATTCGCCGCTGGATCGCCGACCCGACGCTGCTCGGGCGGCCGGCATTCGCCGGCGCGCCGCCGGTCAGCAATCTCGCCGACGTGATGGTCATCGCCAGCCTGGCGATCGAGATCGCCCGCGTCGACCCACACCCGCGCTTCCGCGAGATCATGGCGCAGGCGTTGCGCGACGTGGGGCGCCACTACGATGCCGATCGGCGCATTCTGATCGAGAACGTGCCGCTCGATGGCCGCGACCTGGGCGACTGGTACGAGGGGCGGCTGTTCAACCCCGGTCACTCGATCGAGGTCGCCTGGTTCCTGCTGCATCTGCTCGAGTTCGTCGACGATCCGGCAGCGCGCCAGCTGGCCTACGACGTGCTCGCCGGCTCGCTGGAGTATGGCTGGGATGCCGCGCACGGTGGCATCATGTACTTCATGGATACTGCCGGGCGGCCGCCGCAGCAACTCGAGGCGACGATGAAGCTGTGGTGGCCGCACACCGAAGCGCTCTATGCGCTGGTGCTGGCGGCCGTGCTCACCGGCGAGGCACGC
>CAIQIY010000638.1 GCA_903871975.1 uncultured Chloroflexota bacterium
GGGCGCCGGCATCGTGGATCAGCAGCAGATCGCCGGGCTGCAGTGGTGGCAGCAGGCGTTGAATGGCAAACTTGTCGTTGTTTTCGCACAGCGAACCGACGACATCGACCGGTTGTGGCGCGCTGCGCTCGCCCGGATTCACCAGCGTGATGTGATGGTAGGCGCCATACATGCCCGGCCGCATCAGATCGGCCATCGTCGCATCGACGCCGGCATAGTGGCGATAGGTCTGCTTGACGTGGCGCACGCGCGTCACCAGCCAGCCGTGCGGCCCGCTGATCAGCCGACCGCACTCGAGTGCCAGCGTCATGCCGGCCAGCTCGGTGCCGGCGATGTCCTGCTGCCAGGTGTGGTGGATCGCCGTGCCGAGCGCAGCCAGATCGACGGGCGCCTCGTCGGGGCGGTACGGAATGCCGATGCCGCCGCCGAGGTTGATGAACGCCAGCGTCACGCCACACTCGCGCCGGATCTCGTGTGCCAGCGCGAAGAGCATGCGCGCCGTCGCCACAAAATACGCCGGATCGCGTTCATTCGAGGCGAGCATGGTATGTAGCCCGAAGCGTCGCACGCCCAGCGCGGCAGCACGGCGATACCCCGCCAGCAGTTGCGCGCGCGTCGCGCCAAACTTCGATTCGGCCGGATCACCGATGATGCGATTGCCCTGGCGCTCGGCACCCGGATTGAAGCGCAGACACAGCGTCGCCGGCACGCCACATGCCGCGACCAGCCCGTCGAGCAGGTCCGGATGATCCAGGTTGATGATCGCGCCCAATGCCGTGGCCGCCCGAAATTCGGTAGCCGGCGTCATGTTCGACGAGAACATCACCGCATCGCCGGTGATGCCCAGCCGGCGCACCAGCTCAAGCTCGGCCGCCGACGAGCAATCCATGCCACAGCCGGCCGCTGCCAACAGCGCGAGAACCGCCGGGGTCGGCGTCGCCTTGACGGCAAAATACTCGCGAAACCCTGGTGCCCAAGCGAACGCATCGATCAGCTGGCGCGCCGCCTGCGTCATGCCGGCGGCATCGTACAGGTAGAACGGCGTCGGAATGCGCTGCGCCAGCGCCTCCAGCGCCACATCATCCAGCGGGGGTCGCAGCATCACGGATCCTCACGGGTGATGCGTGGCGCCGGTGGTCGTCGCAGCCACCGGCGCGCCGCTCGTCAGGCCCAATCCATCGGCGCCGGCCGCGGGACCGATGATCCAACGTCGACCGGGCGGCCCTGCTGCAGCGACTCGCTGATGGCGCAGCAGATCTCGACCACGTGCGCTGCCTGTGCGCCGGTCGCGCGTTGTGGCCGGCCCGCCTCGATCGCCTCACCCATCTCGACGACCGCGAGGACCCACTCGGTGCCGGGATATGCTGGGCGCACCGGCTCCACGGGCGCAAATGGCTCGCCAAACCGCGCGAAGCTGACCGGAGCGTCGAAGTTCTGGAAGCTGCCCAGGATCACCGAGCCGAGATCGCCGTGGAACTCGAGACCTTGCTGCCGGGTGCCGTACGGCACGTAGAAGTTGGTCGTCAGGCGCACGACGGTCCCGTCGGCCATCTCGACCACTGCCACCACGAAGTCGGGCGTCGTGATGTGGAACGGCGTGCCATCGAGCGTCACCCGGTCGGGATACAGCACGCGACCAAAGGCGGTGACGCGCCGGGCTGCGCCGAACATGGTGGTGACCAGCGTCAGCGGATAGACGCCGACGTCGAACAACGCACCGACGTCGTAGAACGGCGGCGGATTGGGGTGCCATGTCTCGATGCGCCCCCAGTTGACTTCGGCGTAGACGACGCGCACGGTGCCGAGCTGACCGTCGCGGATGAGGCGCCAGACAGTCTGCTGGGCTTCGCCCATGTAGGTGATCGGGGCACAGCTGAGGCGCAGACCGCGCGCTTCGGCCAGCTGGACCAGCGCCTGCGCCTCGGCGACGGTCATCGCCA
This sequence comes from uncultured Chloroflexota bacterium, assembly GCA_903871975.1. GTDB lineage: Bacteria > Chloroflexota > Chloroflexia > Chloroflexales > Roseiflexaceae > CAIQIY01. Next base: position 1,941 of record CAIQIY010000638.1, read on the forward strand.
GCGGCTTCTCGCTGTGCACGTGCTTGCCGGCTTCGAGACAGCGCGTGATGACTTCGGGATGTGCGTGGTGAATCGTCAGGTTGATGACGACATCGACGCGCGGATCGGCGAGCAGTGCGTCGAGCGATTCGTAGGCGGTGCCGCCGTATTTCGCCACGAACGCTGCCGCCCGCGCGGGGTCGACGTCGGCAGCCCCCAGCAGCGTGATGTGATCGTATGGCTGCAGCGTTTCGGCATACGGCCCGGCGATGTTGCCGCAGCCGACGATCGCGACATTCAATGGTTGAGGCATCGGTAGTGCTCCTCGTCGTCATGGCCGGTCTGGCCGAACGGATGCGATCAGGATTCGGCTGCCCATCGCGCGACACGCGACTCAGGCGTCGGCATGGCCCACAGTGAACCCTGCGAGCTCTTCGAGCGCCTTGACCAGCGCATGGTTGCCTTCGTGCCCGAGGCCA
>CAIQIY010000639.1 GCA_903871975.1 uncultured Chloroflexota bacterium
ATCAGGATGCTGATCGCCAGATTCAAGGTGACATACGGGAAGATGAGCCCGATGACGGTATTCAGCAGACCAAGCTGACGCTGAATCTCGTAGATCGAGATCAGCGACAACAGTCGCGTTGGAAAGAACAGCGATGCAATCAGGATCCAGATGACGATGGCATGACCCGGCAGACGGACATGAACCAGCACATATCCGCCCAGAATGGCACATACTGTCGTGATGACGACGGTCGCCAGCGTCACGAAGATACTGTTCGCCATGTTCGCCGGCAACGTGTTCACTTTGGTCAACACGAAGCCATAGTGGCTGAAATCAAACTGGCTGGGCCACATCTGTGTCGAATACGATTCGTTGATCGGTTTGAACGAGAGCAGCACGACCCAGAGCACCGGCAGCAGAATGACCGCCATGAAGAAGACGATCACCAGATGCTTCGCCAGTGGTGCCACGCGGATCCGGCGACGACGCTGCATGGTAACGGTGGTGGTCATGTGCGTGATCCTTTTAATCGCGCGAGCGGAACAGACGCAGCATGCCGACGACGAAGACCATCATCACCAGTGCACCGATCCAGCCGATCGCCGAGGCATATCCCTGCAACCAGTCGCCGATCCGGAACGCCAGATCGTACATGTAGACCGTCCAGCTGTAGGTAGGCGACATGCGATCGAACGCGCCGAAGATCAAGTACTCATCGATCACCGACATGGCTGTGCCGAAGCGCAGCACCACCAGCACCGAGAGGATGGGCAGCAAGCGGGGGACGATCACATACCAGAACAGCTGCCATTCGCTCGCGCCATCGATCCGCCCCTGCTCGGACAGATCCTTCGGGATGGCCGCCAACCCCGCGAGGAAGAACACCGTGTGATAGCCAAGCCCCCACCAGACCTCCATGATCACCACTGCCATGAGCGACAAGTCCGTGCCGCCGAGCCACTGTGGTGCTGTCTGACGTGTAAACAGGCCCAGCCATTCGACCAGAATCGTATTGATCGGCCCGATCTGAAAGTCGTACAGCCATTTCCACAGCACAAAGATCAGTGGGCCGGGGATGACTGCCGGGATCAGCAGGACCAGCCGGTAGAAGAACGACAACCACGACGACTCGACGCGATCGATCAGGGCTGCCAGCATCAGCGGCAGCAGGATCGTCAGCGGCACAAACGCCACGGTGAACTGGAACGCGCGCCACAGGCCGGTGTACAGCAACGGATCGGCCAGCGCCTTCGCATAGTTCTCGAGGCCGACGAACTCGGGTGGATTGATGTCGAGGTAACGGTAATCGGTGAAGCTGAGGACGAAGACCCGCAGGATGGGGTACACCTGCCAGCCGATGAAGAAGAACGCCGCAGGAACCAGGAACAGCCAGTTGGCATAGTCGCCGCGTCGGTCACCGAGCCGACGGCCGGGCGCTGCATCGGTGCGGTGCGGGATCGCTGGTGCCATAGTCGCTCCTTCGCGCACGCCACTTGTGGGAATGGCGGGGAGCGTCACATGCTCCCCGCCATGGAACAGCCTGCCAGTGATGGCGGCGGATGATCAGCTCGCCTTCTGGAGTTCGGCAGCCACGGCATCCTTGGCCTTCTGCAGTGCGGCCTTCGGATCAGCCTCGGCACCCGTGAGGAACTCCTCCCAGTACGGCTTGCCGACGATGAACTGCGTCAGGCCGAACAGGTGGTTGGTGATACCACGGGCGCGATCGAGCTGCTGGCGCACCAAGCTGACGAACGGCTGCATCCAGGCCGGAGAACTGCCCTCCCAGCCGGCATACACCGACTTGTACGGCGGCAGCTGGCCCGGGTGTGCCGTCGCCGAGCCGGCGATCGAATCCTGCCAGATCTTCTGATCATAGGTCAGCGAACGCACGTACTCGACCGCCTTGTCCTTGTTCTGGCCGTACTTGAACAGACAGGCGCCCGTCGTCCAGAACACCGTCGACCCCTCGCCATTGGCAAACTTCGGCAAGCCGGCCATCTGCAGCTTGTCCGAGAAGCCGCCCGTCTGGGCGAAGCGCAGCGGCGCATTGAAGTACTTGGTGTAGTAGGCGACCTGCTGCGCCGCGAACGCCGCCTCGTCGGGCGTGTTGTTGACGCCGCCGTCGGTCGTGCCCTCGTTCAGGATGTCGGGGTTGCTGAGGTCCATGATGTTCTTCATCAGGATCAGCGCCTCGACAGCCGCATCGCTGGTGAAGTCGAACAGCCCCTCGGGAGTGTAGACATCGCTGCTCAGGCTGTGGGTGAACGGCGCGATCGAGCGCCAGCCGCGGGCGTCGAACGTGGCGCCGTACGGTGCCGCGCCCGAGTCGACGACCTGCTTGGCATTGGCGAGGTACTCATCCCAGGTGGTCGGCACGCTGCTGATCCCCGCCGTGTCGGTCAGGCCCGAATTCCACGACATGCCGATGACGTCGAGCAGGAACGGCCACGAGTACAGCTTGCCATCGACGGTGCACTCCGCACGGATCGACGGGATGAAGTCATCGAGAACGTCCTTGGGGATGTAGTTGTCCCACGGCTCGATCACGTCGGCCTTGATCAGCTGGGTCATCTCGACGAACGGCGTCATGCCGACGTAGACGTCCCAGGTGCTCTCCTTGTTCTTGCCCTCGGCCACGAAGCGCTCGATGCCGAAGCCTTCGACTGGCGCGATCTGGAAGTTGAGCCCGTCGAACTTCTTGTTGACCTCGGGAATGCTCGGGTGCAGGTCGACGATCCACTGGTAAAAGGACGGCGTCAGCGGGCGAGACGACGTGCCGGACCCGGGCGCCCCCGCCGTCCCGCCGCAGGCGGCCAGCAATGCACCCGATGCCGTGGCGGCGGTCCCCAGGGCGAACATGCGGAGGAACTGGCGACGGCTGAGCGTGGCGTCGGGAACGCCACCGGTCTGGACGGATCGGTCGTTGGTCTCCATCCGTGTCTCCTCGTGCGCAATACGTGCCGAGCGATCTATGTGCGCGGCGGCCGCTGTGGTGCGACGCCATCGACACCAGTGCCTGTCGGGCAGGTGTCCACCATCCAGCGTGCCTCGGCAATCCTGTGGACTGCCGGGCCGCATCGGCTCGCGATGCCGCTCGCCAACCGGTGGTGATGATCGTTGATGATGAAACGAGTAACCCTGCCTTCGCCGCAATCATAGTCCACATGCATTGGCATGTCAAGCACCAGAGTGCAGAATCAAGGCTGATGCAACGTCGTGGAGCGGAGCGGTACCAGCATG
>CAIQIY010000640.1 GCA_903871975.1 uncultured Chloroflexota bacterium
ACTCTTGCTGTGGAGCTCGGTGTAGTGGGTATCGAAGGCCAGTGTGGTGGCTACCTCGCCTGCGGCACCTGCCACGTCCACATCGCACCCGAATGGATCGACCGCATCGGGAGTGCAACACCGGACGAGGTGCTCATGCTCGAGTTTGAGCCGGGATTCTCGCCACTCAGTCGTCTGAGTTGCCAGATCGAACTCGACCCCGCCCTTGATGGCCTGATTGTGACAGTTCCAGGAGCCTGAACCATGACTGATATATCAACGATTACTGTACGACGCCCTGACCCGGAAGGCGACGAGGACGTTGTGTTCGTGCGGGGCTTTCGCGCACTCAAGATCGCCTTGAATGACTGGCGCACCTTCAGTTCGGATACACATGGCTATCTGGTGCTGAGTCCTCAACATCAAACCCGTACGTTTCGTCAATACCCGTTCGAGTTCGATCCACCAGTGCATACCGAATTGCGCGCGCTGATCGAACCATTCTACAAGCGTGCATTGGCTCCCGAGTACGCTATCCGCATGGCACATTACATCAGAGCTGCCGTCGATGCTTTGCTTGCCGCACCACAGGTCAATGTTATCCCTGAGTTTTCGCTACCCCTGCAATCCAAGGCACTCTCACTCTTGCTTGAGATGCCCGAGTCGGAAGCCGACGTCTGGCTGAAATATGGGACGAACGTCTTCAAAGAGCATCGGGCTGATGAACTGGTGGCTTATCTGGAAGAACAGACTGATCGTGCTGATCATGAGCCATCTGATTCGATTTTCGGAGTACTGAAGCGCCTTGAACTGCATGGAAGGCCATTAACACGCGATGAGCGACTGGGATATGCTCATATCATGTTTTCTGGTGGCAGAGATACGATTATTGCGATGATTACTGGCATTATTGCACTGTATGCTGTTGACCCGGCGTCAATGGCTGCAATTCGCGAGAATCATGCACTGGTAGCATCAGCAACCGAAGAGCTGCTGCGGTTCATCTCACCGCTCGGCGTCCTGACGCGCGTTTGTCCGCACGGTGGTATGGTAGAAGATGTCACCATCACGCCGGGCCAGCGCATCGCGCTGTGTTATGGCCGGGCCAACCGTGATCCTGCCGTATTCAGCGATCCAGACACCTTCCGCATCGATCGCAAGCCCAACCCACATCTGGCATTCGGCAGCGGGCCACACAGCTGTCTCGGCAACGCCCATGCCCGGCTGATCGCGCGGCAGTTGCTCATCGAGCTTGCGAGCCGGGCCGAGCGCATCGAACTCCTTGAGGCTGTCGCCGAGCGCCGCGACAGCCCACACAGCGTCGAGGGCTTGCGCTACGAGCGTCTGATCGTCCGGGCGCACCCGCGAGCCATGTCTGCCCAGTGACATGCGTGATGCAGCGCGCACTGTAGCCGGATGGTGTGCGGGGGGGCGCCGTACCATGGTGTTCAGACATCAGCGGCACGGCGCCGTGTCTCGCGATCGGCTGCCTGCAACACCGCCGGGAGCGCACCAAGTTGATCCGGCGCGAGGAGCTCATACCGCACACGGCGGGCGGCGCGGTCGACCAGCCGTGGGCCGAGCACCCCGGCGAGCATGCCGTAATCGGCGAAGCAGCGTTCCTCGAGCAGTGGAAACACCTGCTCGCGCAGGACACGCGCCAGCGCATCGATCGTCTGAATTGGCTGTTCATCCTCGATGAAGAACCCCTGGCCAATCTGGGCATGCACCGCATCCGGGCCGAAGTAGCGCCGAATCCGCTCATTGAGGCGGTCAAGCCACGGCCCGAGATCCAGCTCGGCGATGCGTACATGCATCAGCACCGCACCGCTCGGCATGATCTCGAGGAAAGCAAACCGTCGCCGCAATGCTGCATCGAGCAGCGCCATCACACGCTCGGTCGCGTCCATCGTTCCGATGAGCGCAACAGCCGCCGGAACCGTGAATGCGACGCCGCTGAGCGGCAACGCGACGGCTTGATCACGCCGCTCCCGATCGAGGACTCTGAGGACATCGCCGAAGATCTGCGGCAAGTTGCCACGATGGATGTCTTCGATGACGAGCACATAGGGGCGACCAGCGTGCGCAGCAGACTCGCGACAGAGTCGCTTGAAGGCGCCATCACGCAATGCGAACCCCGAAGCTTCGTGGGATGATGCCGAGCGGTATCCTTCGATAAAATCGTCGTAACCATATGACGGATGGAAACGGCACACGCGTACCATCCCATCGTCGCGCCCGGAACCAGTGATCAGCCGTTGTTGTTCCGGGGTCAGCTGTACGAATGCCAAGCCGAACCATGCGCGCGCAACATGCTCGCGTGCCGCCTGCATCGCCCAGGCGCGCTTTCCCGTACCCCTGGGGCCATACAGAATCACCTGCCCCTTGTGTGCGATGTGCTGGAGAATCGCCGCCACTATCGGTGGCAGCGGTGCTGGCGTCGGTGGTGGCACAACACGGGCACGCTCGATCGCGACGAGCGCCTCCGGCGACTGAATTTCGCATACCTCATCAGCCGATGCCGGCAGTGTCAACCCGCCCACCTCGCCATCCCACCACTCGATTCGTCGCTCCAGTGGGTCGCTGAGCGTATCGGACGGTACTGCGGCGACCGTACCGATGGCGACCACGCGCATCTCGCTCACCACGGCCAGCGTATCCCCCCGTGCAATCCGATCACGGCGCCCACCGACATCGAGCGTGCGGCTGATCGGTGGCGTGTCGGAGCCACGCAGCGCCGCTGCCGCAAGAGGAACACGCGAGGTAATACACCACCAGGTGTGTGGCGATCCGTAGCATTTCACCGCAGCGCGGCACAGCTGCCGAATTGACCATGACAGCTGTCGTGCAAGCGCCGACCAGCGCCCGGAACAATCATAACGCCCCATCGTCACCGGTGGCACCTGCCAGAGTTTGATCAGGTAAAACCACTGGTGTGCGACCGTATGAAACGCACTGAGCCGGTCGGGAATGACGCATTCGAGGTACCGGTGCGCCCAGGTTGTCTCGGCGACATCAGGCGCAGCCCGACGCAGTTGCTCCGTGCAGCGCGCCCACAACGCATCATCTGCATCGTCAGGCATCACCGCGAGCAATTGTACCGCCGCAACCAGCTGGTCGCGCCACATGGCAGCGATCTCGGCAGCCACCCACGGCGCGATCGGGCGTATGCCGTCGCGCGCGACGTGAAGCCAGGCGCCCGTCTCGGCGCGCCGAACGAGGCCAGCGTCGAGGATGGTGCGCACACTTGTGGCGTCGGGCGCCAGATCGTCATCGCCACCCGACAACGATGCGACCAAGCTCTGTGTCTGTGTCTGGTCGAAGAGCTCGAGTGCCGCGGTGTCACTCAGGCGTGCCAGGACCATCGGGTCAAAGCGGGCACGCAGTGCGGCACGCCAGGGATGGACATCGGTGGCCGCAGGCCACTGGCCGGCAGCCTGCAGCTGCAGTGCCATCTGCTGCAGGCGCTCGACGATGATCGGATCGAGCATGAATGCCCCCACGTCAAGGATCAGGCCGGCGCCACAGATACGGCAGCAGCCGATAGCGAAACAAGCGTGGCACCGTGTAGCAGGTCAGGCGCCAGCCTTCGCGGCTGAGCCACCACGTGTATGGGTGCCAGTGACCGGGCGACGGTGCATGATCATCATGGATCCGGATCGGCTGCCCCCACCAGGCACGTCGTGCGGTGAGGTGTGCCCGGATCGCCTCGAAGTCGGACATGACCAGCACGACGCTCTGCGCGCCACGCGCCGCGATGATTGGCCAGGCATACGCAACGTTCTCGTGCGTGTTGGTCGCACGGTTCTCGCGCGAGATCGCGTCTGCCGGCACGCCGTGTGCGATCAGCCAGTCGGCGAACCAGTCGGCCTCGAGCCGCGCATCGTCGTGCATCGGCACACCACCCGACACGATCAGGTGACGCGCCATACCGCGTTGGTACAGCGACAACGCATGGCGACAACGCGCCAACGCCTTCCAGGGCTGGCCACAGCCAAACACCAGTGCCACATCGGCCGGCGTGCGCGGCGGTCGATGCAGGGCGATCGCATGCCCCAGCAGCGCCGCGAGGCATGCCAGCGACAATAGCGCTACGGCGATGCCCACGATCACCAGTTCCATCACACCTCCGCGCCTCCCATGCCGTATTCCCGTATTCTACCAGCCCCGGCACGGCGCATATGCTAGAATGCGGCGCACGAAGCCACGGGATGCAAAGGAGCACACGATGTCGCTGCCGACCGACTATCTCGAACGGATCTATGCCGGCGTCCTCGGCAAGATCATCGGCGTGTATCTGGGTCGACCGTTCGAGGGCTGGAGTCATGAGCGCATCATGGCCGAGCTCGGCGAGGTGTGGTATTACGTGCACGAACGCCGCGGCGTGCCACTGATCGTGACGGACGACGACATCGCCGGGACGCTGACGTTTCTGCGCGCGTTGCCGGATCACGAGTACCAGCTGAGCCTGACGCCAGCCCAGATCGGCGAAACCTGGCTGAATTACATCATCGAACACCGCACGATCCTCTGGTGGGGTGGCATGGGCAATTCCACCGAACACACCGCCTATCTACGGTTGAAGCACGGCATCGCGGCACCACGCAGCGGTTCGATGGCATTGAACGGCCAAGTCGTCGCCGAGCAGATCGGCCCGCAGATCTTCGTCGATGGCTGGGCGATGGTGGCGCCAGGCGATCCCGAACGCGCTGCGGAGTTTGCGCGGCGCGCCGCATTGGTGAGCCACGACGGCGAAGCCGTCTATGGTGCGCAGGTCATCGCAGCGATGGAGGCACAGGCGTTCGTCGAAGCGGATCTCCAGCGCCTGATCGACACCGGATTGCGCATCATCCCCGCTGATTCGGTGATCGCGCGGCTGATCCACGATGTGCGCGACTGGCATGCACGCGATGGCGACTGGCGCGTCACCCGCGAGCGCATCGCGGCACGCTACGGCTACGATCGTTACGGCGGCAACTGTCATATCGTACCCAACCATGCGCTGATCCACCTCGGGTTGCTCTATGGCGGCGATGACCTGCAGCGCGCCTTGATGATCACCAACACCGCCGGCTGGGATACCGACTGCAATGCGGCAAATGTTGGTTGTCTGCTGGGCATCAAGAATGGCCTGGCGGCATTCGATGCCGGCGCTGATCTGCGCACGCCCGTCGCCGACCGGCTGTACAACTCGACCGCCGATGGCGGGCAGGCGATCAGCGATGCGGTACGCGAGAGCTATGCGATCGCCAACATCGGCCGACGGCTGGCCGGCATGTCGCCGCTGAACCCCAAGGATGGCGCCCGGTTCCACTTCTCGCTCCCCGGCAGCGTTCAGGGATTTCGCAGCGATGACGCCGTCGATGCACGTGGAACACTCGCGATCGAGAATGTCATCGATACCCGTGCGCCGGGGGAGCGGCGTCTGGCGCTGCACGCCCGCGGTCTCGGTCCGGGGCGCGTCGGGCGTGCTCTCAGCGATACGTTCATTCCGCCCGAGGCGATCGCAATGCCCGGCTACATGCTGCTGGCCTCGCCGACACTGCATTCCGGCCAGACGCTCACCTACGCGCTGGCGGCTGATTCTGCCAATCCGAATCCACTCACAGTCGTGCCGGTCGTTCAGGTCTACGATGGTGCCGATCGACTCGTGCCATGCCATGGCCCCCGGGTGACGCTCACGCCGGGGCAGTCACAGCGGCTGTCGTGGCGCGTGCCCGATACCGATGGCCAGCCGATCGCGGCCGTCGGCCTCGAGGTGCAAGGCGTGCCGCATGGCAGTGGGACAGTCTACCTCGACTCGCTCGGCTGGGAAGGTGTGCCGACGCTGACCTTCAAGCGCCCGGCCGCGGGTGGAACGATGTGGCGCCGCGCCTGGGTCGATGGCGTCGATCAGTTCGACGACTGGCGTATCGAGACCTACCGCCTCGTCCAGAATGCCGGGACTGGCCTGCTGATGCAGGGTGGTCGAGAATGGCGTGATTATGTCGTGCAAGCTGACGTAACACCGCATCTGGTGCAGGCATGCGGCATCGCAGTGCGCGTGCAGGGCATGCGTCGCTACGTCGCGCTGACGCTCGACCACGACGAGCGGGGCGGGCGTGTCCTGCGGCTCACCGAGCGCATCGAGGATCGACAGCGCATCATCGAGCAGCCGCATGCCTGGGAATACGGCCAGACCGTACACCTGCAGGTGCGCGTGGCCGGCCGTGAAGTGCACGCCAGTGCCGGCACTACGGCGATCATGCTCGACGACCTCGCCACCGCGCTCGACGGCGGGGCCATCGGTCTGCTGGTGAGCGAGGGCCGAGTCGCATTCGAGGATGTCGCCATTGCGCCGTGCGATGTGAGCTGAGCGGTGCGACGCCAGGCCGCCGGGCAGCCTCGTCGAGGCGGCGGGTTCGCGGGCGCCGGGGCAGGCAACAGCCCCGGCGCTACCAGGTCAGTTGGCTACCCAACTCCATCTCATCAACTCCGTGACATGCACATACCCGGACGTCGCGCCATGATGAGCGTGGTATTCTTGCCGGTGTGGTGCCTGCTGCCACATCCGACGACGATACGGCCGTCGGATGCGGGCAGCGCCGAGCGCACGCCACCACATGGAAAGGGTCCTGGCCGCATGACCATCATCTGGGAACCCGACGACTACGTCGGGCAGTTCTACGCCCCCGACCGGCGCGACGACACGACGATGGCATTCATCATCGACAA
>CAIQIY010000641.1 GCA_903871975.1 uncultured Chloroflexota bacterium
ATGCAAGACGTGAGCCCACCACTCGCCGAGGCGCTCGACCTCGGCACCGAGCGCGGCGTGCTGGTGACCAGCGTGGTGGCCGACGGGCCGGCCGAACGGGCCGGGTTGCGCGCCGGTACCCGCGACATCGACATCGGCGGGCAGACATGGCGTGCCGGCGGCGATGTCATCATCGCAGTCGATGGCCAGCCGGTCACGTCGGCCGACGAGCTGATCGGGTTCACGCAGCTCGAGGCGTCGGTTGGCGACAACGTCACGTTCACCATCGTACGCGAGGGCCAGGAGCTGCCGCTCACGGTGGTGCTGGGCGAACGCCCGTGAGGCGCCGGCGCCGTCAAAACCGCACTGGCAGCCTGGTCGCGACGTGGAGCTGACGCAGGTAGTCGGCCCGCGGGATCTCGATCGCACCGAACTGCCGCATGTGGCCGCCCACGAGAAACTGCGTATCGAGCAGCACGAAGCCGGCGGCGCGTAGCCGATCCACCAGCGCGACCAGTGCGACCTTGCTGGCATCGCGCTCGCGGCTGAACATGCTCTCGCCGGCGAAAAACCCGCCGATCGCCACGCCGTACAGGCCGCCGACCAGTACATCGCCGCGCCATGCCTCGACGCTGTGGGCGAAGCCCGCCTGATGCAACGCGGTGTAACTGGTGATCATCGAGGGTGCGATCCAGGTCGACGGCCGATCCGGCGCGCTGGCGGCACACGCCTGCATCACTGCCGTGAAGCTGGTGTCGATGCGAATCTCGAACCCGGCATTGCGGCACGTGCGCGCGAGGCGGCGCGACCGATGGAACCCGTCGAGCGGGATGACCGCACGCGGATCAACGGTATACCAGTCGATCCGGCCATCATCGTCGGCCATCGGGAACAGGCCACGGCGATAGCCGTACAACAGATCATCGACCGAGAGCGGTGCGTCATCGCGCATCGGCCACCTCACCTGCGCCGGCGATGGACCAGTGCAGCAAACACCAGGCTCACCAGCGGCAACACCAGCCACGGCACCGTAATCCGGTACATCGCACCGAGGACGTAGCTCGCGCCGAGCATGACCGTCAGCATCATCGCAAACGCCAGGATCGTCAGTTCCCACGAAGGTTGTCGCATCGGCATTCCATCTTGACAAGAGCCGAACCCTCTCGTATTATACCCGGCGTTATGCATACAAGCATTGAGTGCTTCGACAATCTGTCCACGCTGCGGCGTCCTCGCCGTCGTCCGAGCCATGAGGGTTCGGGGGGCGGCTAGCGTGTGTCCAGCCTTGGGCTGCCAGCATGCCAGCAGTTGCGGTGAACGCATCGATGCCCCCGGTCGCACCAGTGGTGCCCGGGGGTCTGTTATTACAGGAGGGTCGGGATGATCAGGGTCGGAATCTTCGGCGTGAACGGATATGCCGGCTACGAATGCCTACGCTGGCTGCGCCGCCACCGCCAGGCCGAGGTCGTCTTCACGACCTCGGAGTCGCAGGCCGGGCGTCAGCTGGCCGACATCTTCGCCGGTCCGCTCGATGCACCACTGATCGCCAGCGACGACGCGCCGCTCGATGCGGTGGATGTCGTCTTCGTGGCGCTGCCGCACGGTGCCGCCGGCCTGATGGCGCGGCGCGCGCGCGCTGCCGGCGTGCGCGTGATCGACTTCTCGGCCGACCTGCGGCTGGCGACGGCCGACGACTACCGACGCTGGTACGGTCACGACCATCCTGCCCCCGAGTTGTTGCCGGCACCGTACGGCATTCCCGAGTTGTGGCGGGCGCAGCTGCGCGACGCGCCGCTGATCGCCAATCCCGGTTGTTACCCCACCAGCGTGCTGCTCGGCCTGGCGCCGCTGTTGCAGCGGGGCCTGCTGGCGCAGCCGACGATCATCGTCGACGCCAAATCGGGCGTCTCGGGGGCCGGGCGGGCGCCCAAACAAAATACGCACTTCGTCGAAGTCAACGAGAGTCTGGCGCCATACAACGTGGGGCGCGTCCATCGGCATGTCGGCGAGATGCAACAGGAAGCGGCGCGCCTGGCCACCGGTACCATCGCGCCCGAGATCATCTTCTCGCCGCATCTGCTGCCGATCTCGCGTGGGATCCTCAGCACGATGTACGTCGCCATTCCCGGCGAGCTGCGCCTCGAGGCAGTACACGAACTGATGCACGAACACTACCGGCACGAGCCATTCGTGCGCGTGCTGCCGATCGGGCAACTGGCGACCATCGCCCACACCAGCCACACCAACGACTGTGTGATCTCGGTCGCGCTGGCGCGGCCCGGCATGGCGATCATCATCACCAGCATCGACAATCTGGTACGCGGTGCGGCCGGCCAGGCCATCCAGAACATGAACGTGATGTTCGGCATCGACGAGCACGAAGGACTGCGCTGAATGGGAACCATCGTCGTCAAGATCGGCGGCAACGAACTCGATGACCCGCAATTCGTCGCCGCACTGACCGCCAGCATCGCCGGATTGCGGCCATTGCCGGTCATCGTGCATGGCGGTGGCAAAGAGATCGGCGTGGTGCAGCAAGCCCTCGGCGGCCAGCCACGCTTCGTCGCCGGCCTGCGCGTCACCGACGAGGCCGCGCTGCGTGCCGCCGAGATGGTGCTGTGCGGCAGCGTCGCGACACGCCTGGTCGCTGCACTCATGCTGGCCGGCATCGAGGCCCAGGGGTTGTCGGGCGTCGACCGTGGCCTCATCCGGGTGACGCGCGTCGCCCATCCCGCCGGTGATCTGGGCCGGGTCGGTCGTCCGGTGGCGGTGCGCAGCGACATCATCCACCGCCTGCTGCAGGATGGCGTCATTCCGGTGATCGCGCCGATCTCGCTGGGCGACGATGGGCCGTACAATGTCAACGCCGACGAGGCAGCCGGCGCCATCGCCGCAGCACTCGGCGCCGACGAGGTCGTGTTCGTCACCAATGTCGCCGGCGTGAAGGACACCACGGGTGCCGTGGTGCCACGGCTGAGCCGCCGCGCCAGCGAGGCGATGATCGCCGACGGCACGATCAACGGTGGTATGATTCCCAAGGTGCGCGCGGCGCTGAGCGCGCTCGCCGAGGGCGTCGCGATGGTACGCATCACCACCCTGGAGCACCTGGCACGACCAGAGCTGGGGACACGCATCAGCGAGGCCGATCTGTGAGCACGCCTGCTTCTGCCGCCGATGCCGCGGCGCCGCCCCCGCCGCAGCGCACCGTGCAGGTGCGCCCGGCGCGCGATGACGACGTCGCGGCGATCGTGACGATCGTGGCCGAGAATGTCCGATTGGGGCACTTGTTGCCGCGCAGCGCCGCTGACGTTCGCCACAGCCTCGACAACTGGCTGGTCGCCGACCGCGACGGCAGCATCATCGGCATCGGCTCGCTGTTGGTGATGACACCGGTGTTGGTCGAGGTGCGTTCGCTGGCGGTGGCGCCCGCTGCCGTCGGCCAAGGCATCGGCGCGGCGCTGGTCCGCGGCCTGATCGCCGAGGCACGGCGGCGCGGCTTTCCGACGATCTTCGCGCTGACCCGTGCCGTCGGGTTCTTCACCCGGCTCGGCTTCAGCATCACCGAGCACGAGCGCTTCCCCGAGAAGGTCTGGCGCGACTGTGTGCTCTGCCCCCTGCGTGAACGCTGCGACGAAACAGCCGTCGTGATGGCTTTGCATGATCAAGCGGGAGACCCGGATGACACAGCGACCTCGGGCGACGCTCGCCCTTGAAGATGGCACGATCTGGCACGGCACGGCGTTCGGTGCGCTCGGCGAGCGCAGCGGCGAGGTGGTATTCAACACCGCGATGACCGGGTACCAGGAAGTGCTGACCGATCCTTCGTATTTTGGCCAGATCGTGGTGATGACGGCACCACACATCGGCAATACCGGCGTCAACCCCGAGGATGCCGAGAGCCACACGCTCTGGCTCTCGGGATTCGTCGTGCGTGCCGCCAGCCGCCGGGTGAGCAACTGGCGCGCGACGCGCTCGCTCGACGACTATCTCGCCGAACACGGGGTGGTGGGCATCACCGGCCTGGACACCCGTGCGCTGGTGCTGCACATCCGCGAGGCCGGCGCACTGCGCGGCGTGATCTCGTCGCATGGTGCCGATGCCGCGACACTGGTCGCAGCGGCGCGCGCTGCCCCGTCGATGGAAGGGCTCGATCTGGTACCCCAGGTCACGTGTGGCGAGCCGTATCACTGGCACACCGGCGTCGACGCCCAATGGCTCGTCGAGCCGGTCACCCCACAAGGCGAGTGTCATGTCGTCGCCTACGACTTTGGCATGAAGCACCACATCCTGCGCATGCTCGCCCAACGCGGCTGCCGGGTGACCGTCGTGCCGGCCACCACGCCGGCCAGCGCGGTGCTGGCACTCGCGCCCGACGGCGTGTTCCTGTCGAATGGCCCGGGCGATCCCGCCACCGTGCGCTACGGCATCGCCGCCACCCGCGAATTGCTCGGGCGCGTCCCGCTGTTCGGCATCTGCCTCGGCCACCAGATCCTGGGTCTCGCGCTCGGTGCCAGCACCTACAAGCTGCGCTTTGGTCATCACGGCGGCAATCAGCCCGTGCGTCACGCGATGACCCGGCGGGTCGAAATCTCGAGCCACAATCACGGCTTTGCGGTCGACGCCACGACCCTGCCCGCCGACATCGCCGTGAGCCACCTCAATCTGAATGACGCGTGCGTCGAAGGACTCGACGCACCCGAGTTGCGCGCATTCAGCGTGCAATACCACCCGGAATCGGCACCTGGCCCCCACGACTCGGGCTATCTGTTCGATCGTTTCATCGCGCTGATGCGGCGCGACGCGCCTGCCGATGCGTGACGCCACCGGCGAGAAGAGAAGAGCGACGAGAGAGCGATGCCAAAACGCAGTGACATCCAGACGATTATGGTGATCGGCTCCGGGCCGATCGTGATCGGCCAGGCATGCGAGTTCGATTACTCCGGGGTGCAGGCCTGCAAGGTGCTGCGCCGCGAGGGCTATCGGGTCGTGCTGGTCAATAGCAATCCGGCGACGATCATGACGGATCCGCAGTTCGCGGATGCGACCTACATCGAGCCGCTGACGCCCGAGGTGCTCGAGAAGATCATCGTCGTCGAACGCCCCGATGCCATCCTGCCGACGGTCGGCGGCCAGACCGGGCTGAACCTGGCGATGCGATTGCATCAGCTCGGCATCCTCGAGCGCCACGGTGTCCAGTTGATCGGCGCGTCCCCCGCGGCGATCGAGCTCGCCGAGGATCGCCAACGCTTCAAGGAGGCGATGATCGCCGCTGGCCTGGGTATCCCGCTGGGCGAGACCGTCACCAGCGTGGACGAGGCGGTCGCGGCTGCCGAACGCATCGGCTATCCGGTGCTCATCCGCCCGTCGTTCACCCTCGGTGGCTCGGGTGGTGGCATCGCCTATCATCAGGCACAGTTGCGCGAGATCGCCGACCGCGGGTTGCGCGCATCGCCGGTGACCCAGGTGCTGATCGAGCAGTCGGTGCTCGGCTGGAAGGAATACGAACTTGAGGTGATGCGCGATCGCGCCGATAACTTTGTGGTGGTCTGCTCGATCGAAAACCTCGATCCGATGGGCGTGCATACCGGCGACTCGATCACCGTCGCGCCGGCGATGACGCTCACCGACCGCGAGTTGCAGCGCCTGCGCGATATCGCCCGCATCGTCATTCGTACCGTCGGCGTCGAGACTGGTGGCTCGAATATCCAGTTTGCCGTCGATCCGGCCGATGGCCGCGTGGTGGTGATCGAGATGAACCCC
>CAIQIY010000642.1 GCA_903871975.1 uncultured Chloroflexota bacterium
GCATCACACGATTCGCCGAACAGACCGGCGCCGATGTCCGCGAGGCACTGGATGCGGCGCGTGCAGCTGGTGCACGGGCATTGATCATCGATGTCCGCAACAACCCGGGCGGGCTGGTGTCGCAACTGGTGGCAGTCGCCGGCGAGTTCGTGCCTGCCGGGACGACCGTGATGATCGAACAGGATCGTGCTGGCGCCAGCCGGCCCTATCGTACGAGCGGAACGGGGGTGGCGCGCGATCTGCCGCTGGTGCTGCTGATCAACCGCAACAGCGCCAGCGCTGCCGAGATTCTGGCTGCGGCGCTGCGCGATGCCGGGCGGGCGACGCTGGTCGGCGAAGCGACGTTCGGCACCGCGACGGTGCTGCAGCCGTTCACCCTGGCGAGTGGTGCGCAGCTGCGCCTGGCGATCGCCCAGTGGCTCACGCCCAGCGGTGCGATCGTGCGCAGCCGCGGCGTCGCCCCGGACGTGCAGGTCGTCCTGGCGGCAGGTGCGATGCCGCTGAGCCCGCGGAGCGCGGCACAACTCGGCGGGGCGATCGCCCAGGCCGATGACGGGCAGCTGGTGGCAGCGCTGCGCATCGCGACGGCGCAACCATAGCGAGGCAGATCATTGACGTGGCGACGGCCCAATGGATGGTCGAGTATCATGACTGGGCGAATGCACGGTTGCTGCGGGCGGCCGATGGCATCGACGCGACCGAGCTGGTGGCGTCGCGTGCGGTGCCGTGCGGCAGCCTGCGCGGCACCTTCGTGCATATCCTCAGCGCCGAGTGGATCTGGCGCCAACGCTGGCCGGGGGCGTCGCCGGCGGCGATGCTCGATGAGCGCGAGGTTGCCACGCCTGGCAGATGTCATCGTGCGGAGGGATGCCGAGCGAGCAGCAATGCGTGCAATTTTGGCTGAACACGACGATGCTGCGCTGGCGCGGCCGGTGCAGTTCGCCAACACGCGCGGCGTGCCACAGACGCCTGTGCCGCTGTGGCAGTTGCTCCTGCATGGTGTCAACCATGGCACACAGCACCGCAGCGAGGCGGCGCTCATCCTGACGGACCTTGGCCACTCGCCGGGCGATCTCGATGCCGATGACGGACAACGTGGTGGCAGCGCAACCATAGCGAGGAGGGAATTCATGGACGTGGCGACGGCGCAATGGATGATCGAGTATCACTACTGGGCGAATGCACGGTTGCTGCGGGCAGCCGATGGCATCGACGCGACCGAGCTGGTGGCGCCGCGTGCGGTGCCGTGCGGCAGCCTGCGCGGCACCTTCGTGCACATCCTCAGCGCCGAGTGGATCTGGCGCCAACGCTGGCAGGGAGCATCGCCGGCGGCGATGCTCGATGAGCGCGAGTTTGCCACGCTGGCAGATGTCATCGTACGGTGGGATGCCGAGCAAGCTGCAATGCGTGCATTTTTGGCTGAACTCGACGATGCTGCGCTGGCGCGGCCGGTGCAGTTCACCAACACGCGCGGGGTGCCACAGACGCCTGTGCCGCTGTGGCAGTTGCTCCTGCATTGTGTCAACCATGGCACACAGCATCGCAGCGAGGCGGCGCTCATCCTGACGGACCTTGGCCGCTCGCCGGGCGACCTCGACATGGCGTTGCTGTTGCGCGAGCGCGCTGCGATAGCGTGACGGGGCAAGCGGGCGACCTGCCCGGTGATCGATGGCTGGCTCTGTGCAGAACACGACAGCACGCTGCCTGCCGCCGACCACAGGCTGCAGGCTGGCGCGCCTATGGCGTGGCGAGCGTCGGCGTGAGACTGTCGCTGGTTGGCGTGATCGCATCGGCGGCAGGATCCGGGGTTGGGCTCGCGCCGCCCGGCGTCGCGGTGAGCGTGCTCACGATCGGCGAGACGTTGGCGATCGAGGGGACGATCAACGTCTGGCCAACCTGGATGGCGTTGGGGTCGGTCAGCCCGTTGAGAGCACCCAGCTCCTGGACAGTGGTACCGAACTCGAGCGCGATCCCGCTGAGCGGGTCGCCCGGCTGGACGATGTACAACCCGGTCGGCGTCGGCGAGGCGATCACGGCCAACGCATATGCTGTGACGGTGGCGTCGATGTCGCGCGTCGGCGCCGGCGAGACCGCCAGTTCGATGGTCGATGTCACCCGCGGCGCTGCCGACCCTGGCTCGGGCAGGGTGCAGGCTGCCAGCAGCCATGCGGTGGCACATACGATGAGGCCCAGCTGGCCGAGGCGATACGGGCGAGCGGTGTCACGACCGTTCGGCGGCGTCATGCGTTGTTCCTGCCTCATCGTTTCCTGCCGCATGCACGGCGCGCCGCATCATTGGATGCGACGCGCCCGATTGGAACCAGGCTGCTCCAGCGTTGCCGACTCCTACTTGGCCTTGGGGGCCTTCTTGGAATCGCTCTGTTTCTTCTGTTTCGAGACGTTCTTCGGACTCTTGTCGCCCATGACGTGCTCCTCCGTACGTGTCGGCGGCATGGCCGCCATCGCCTGTGCCAGTGTGGGTGATTATACCACGGGGCATCGGCGAATGGCGATGAGGACAGACAACGCCGGGGATGCATCACGCCACCGTTGTGGGCCCATCGTCGGAGGTGCCCAGCGCGTCAGCACAGCCAACGGGCGTACGGGGCACGGGAGCCGGAGTTGCCGCGACCAGCGAGGCACGAACCGAGATGACCAACCTGATCTATGACGTGATCATCCCGACGCTGCACGGTGCCCCGCCCGCATTGCGCACGGCGCTGACGCAGCAGCGCC
>CAIQIY010000643.1 GCA_903871975.1 uncultured Chloroflexota bacterium
GTGGCAGCTGACCGCGGGCTCGCTGCCCGCAGACGACCAGGATCGGCCGTATCTGGCACAAGCATGTCACATCGTGCGAACGAGCGATACCGGACGGCGTTGCCCCGCGACGTGCGCCATGGCATCACGAGCGCATCCAGCGCAGTGTGCGCCGCTCCTGATCGGCTCAATGCGGTACGCGGGCATTGGCAAATTTGCGCATCGCGTACACGACCGCCGCGACGTGACGTTGGGCGAGGACGCGTCGCTGGCACGTGTGGGGCAGGCGCCGCGCGTGGTGGCAACGCTCAACACCATGGTGTGTAGCCTCACTGCGCGTGCAGGAGCAACACTGCTGGCTCGCAGTGCTCGTCGAGGCAGGGCGCAGCCTCACTGCGCGTGCAGGAGCAACACACCTGGCGGCACTGCAACGCTCACGTGCCGCCGCGGTCGCCCGCTGGCTCTTCCGGCTCTAGCGTTGTATCAGCCCTGCCGGACCTCATTACATGCTTGACCACGAGAGACCGCTCTGCTAGACTCGGGGCGTTCGTAGGGTATGTCGTGAGCGCATCAGCAGGGGGATGTGCCAGGGAGAGCGGGGTAGGGTGTGATGGGTAAACAACGCATCAGAGTGGGATGGCTGTATGGCGTGATGCTGGCGATGATGCTGGCGCTTGCCTGGCCTGCACCACACATCACACGAGCAGCACCGGGCAGTTCGGCATTTGGCATCAACAGTCACATTGCCTCGCGGCACGCCCAGCCGGCCAGCATGGGTACGCCGGCCAGCCTGCTGGCGCAAGCGGGTGCCGGGTGGGCACGTGAAGATCTGCAGTTTCACCGCATCGCCCCCGCGCCTGGCCGCTACGAATGGCGATACGCCGATGCAGCCATCGATGCACTGGTAAGTCGTGGCATCAACGTCATCGGCCTGCTGAACGGCCCGACGCCGGGCTGGGCCGCACAGGGGCGGCCGGGCGATACGTTTGCGCCGCCGGATCCAGCGGCATTCGCGGGCTTTGCTGCAGCGGCCGTCGCGCGTTACCGCGATCGCATCCGTGTCTGGGAAGTCTGGAACGAGCCAGACAACGCGCTCTACTGGCAGCCTGCCCCCGACATCGGCCAGTACGCCGCGCTGCTCAAGGCCACCTCGGCCGCGATCCGCGCGACTGATCCGACGGCACAGATCATGGTAGCAGGCATCGTGTCGCCCGAGCCGGCGGCCAGCTGGCTGGCTGCGCTCGCCGATCAGGGTGCATGGTCGGCATTCGACATCGTATCCATCCATCCATACACCGATCCATTGCCGCCCGAGCGCGGCCAGATCGACAGCGCCGGCTTCGGCAGCATTCGGGCGCTGGTCGATCGGCTGGGCCGCAAGCCGATCTGGGCCACCGAATTTGGCTACTCCACCGGCAGTGGTGGGCGTGGTGGCGTGGCATTCAGCGAGGACGACCAAGCCAGTTATCTGGTGCGCTCGATGGTGCTGCTGCGTGCTGCAGGCGCCGAGAAAATCCTGTGGTACAGCCTGAAGGATGCGGCTGGTGGCCAGGACTATGGCATATTCCGTGGCGGGAACCCGCTCGATTTCGGTGCACCACGCCCAGCATTCGCCGCCTTCAGCACGCTCAACCAGTATGTCGGTGGCAGCCCCAGCCTCGGTGCGCTCAGCCCGGCTCAGCCACAGGCCATCGCCGACTTCGAACGCTTCGGCAGCTGGCGCCGTGGTGATCAGCCGTACGGGTCGTTCACCCAGAGTGGTGCACAGGTTCATACTGGTGCCGCCGCCGGGCAGCTCACCTACAGCGTGCCTGATGATGCAGCACAGAAGTTCGTCGTCTTCACCACCTCGGGGCAACCGGCGATGGCTCCCGGCACCAGCCAGCTCGGCATCTGGGTGTATGGCGATGGCGGCGGCAGCGCACTCAAGGTTTGGTTGCGGGGAGCTGGCGGCGAGGTCCTGCAGTATCGCCTGGGCTACGTCGCTGGCGCTGGCTGGCAGTTTCTCTCCAGCGCGATCACCGGCCAGGTCGAATCGTACAACCGTATCAGCGGTACTGCCAGTACGCTGAGCTTTCCTGCCACGCTGGCCGCGATCGTGCTCGACAACAGCGAAGCACGTGTGCGCAGCGGGACGATCTTCCTCGATGACATCACCGCGTTGGCTGGCCCCGAGGCGTATGGTGCCCGCTTTGACCGCGGTGGCGGCGAAGTCGTCGATGTCTACTGGGCGATTGCGCCAGGCCAGATCACCGTCGCCAGCGCTTCGCCCCAGGGCGCGCTGATCGACCGTCAGGGCGGCACTGCCACCGTCGATGCCAATGGTGGGCGATTCACGCTCGACGTTGGCCCCAGCCCGCTCTACCTCATCCATCGCCCAGCAGCATCTGCGCCTGCTGCGGGCCACGCCACTCCTCGCCGCCGCAGTATAGCACGCTGCCGCGCGGCTGATGCGCCCCACCGCGTGATCGTCATCATGCGACGTGACAACGCATCGTGCGCGCGCACTGCGGCGCGTGCGGCACGAGGGATAACTGCGGGCGACCTGCTCACACGGATGAATGGACGGATCGATGAAC
>CAIQIY010000644.1 GCA_903871975.1 uncultured Chloroflexota bacterium
CCGCTCGCTGGGCTCGCGCCGCGCAACGGCATCGCCAGCGCGGCATGCGGCATCTGTGGCCAGGCGGTCATCGACGCCACGTTGAGCGCTGCCACGCCACTCGTCGACGACACCCGCCTCGATCGCGCTGCGCTGTACCAGTTGCCCGCCGCGTTGCGCCGCGCCCAGGCCAGCTTCAGCACCACCGGCGGCTCGCACGCTGCCGCCTGGTTCGACGCTGCCGATCCAGCGCAGCCGCGCATCTGTCGCGAAGACATCGGTCGCCACAACGCCGTCGACAAGGTGTTCGGCCGACGGCTGCTCGACGGTGCCGACGGCCGCGCCGGCGTACTGCTCGTCAGCGGCCGTGCCGGCTACGAGATCGTGCAGAAATGCATCGTGGCCCGCGTGCCGATCCTGTGTGCCATCTCGGCGCCGAGCAGCCTGGCAGTCGCGCTGGCGCGTGCTGCCGGGCTGACGCTCGTCGGGTTCCTGCGCGATCAGCGCGCCAATATCTACAGTGAGCCCCATCGCCTGGTCTGAATCGCTACGGGAGGATTCAATGTCGAACATCGTCCGCATGGGAGTCGTCGGCGCCGGTGCAATCGCGCAGCGTGGCATCCTGCCACACCTCAGCCAGCAGGACGTCCAGGATCGCGTGCGCCTCGGCGCCGTCTGCGACCCGGTGCCGGGGCGTGCGCAGGCCGCCGCCGAGAAGTACGGCGTGACGCACGCCTTCACGACCTATGAGGAGCTCCTCGAACACGGCGACGTCGATGCCGTCTCGATTGCGTCGCCGATCGGGCTGCACTTCGAACAGGGGCGCATGGCCCTCGAGGCGGGCAAGCACATTCACTTCAACAAGACGATGACGACCACTGCCGACGAGGCGACCACGCTGATCGAGATGGCGCGCGCCCGCGGCCTGAAGATCGTCGCGTCGCCGGGCGAGATGCTGCGCCCGCACAACCAGCGCATCCGCCAGCTGATCACCGATGGCGCGATCGGCGACCTGTGCTGGGCCGTCTGTGGCGCGTCGTTTGGCACCTACCACCAGGATGAGTCCGAGTTTCGCGGCGGCAGCGACGTGCTGTCGAACGTCGACCCGAGCTGGTACTTCCGCAGCCCGGGCGGCGGGCCACTGTACGACATGACGGTGTATGCGTTGCACACGCTCACCGGCATTCTGGGCAGCGCGCGCCGGGTCACGGCGCTGTCGGGTACGCGCATCGCCGAGCGCGAGTGGCGTGGTGCGCTCGTGCCGTGCGATGCCCACGACAACACCCTGATCCTGATCGATTTCGGCAACAACGTGTTCGCCCTGGCCCACGGCACGCCAGCCGGCCGCATCAGCGAAGGGTTCGCCCCCAGCTTCTTCGGCACGCGCGGCGCCATCGTCGGGCAGAAGCTCAACGGCGCCCCGATCGAGTACCCCGGCAGCGATCGCGTCGCCGAGCTGCCCGGTGGCGTGCAGTCGTTGCTGCCACACGTCGTCGGGCCGCACCACGAGATCATGGAGCAGCATGTCTACGAGGACATCATGCAGCTGGTCGACTGGATCCGCGATGGCACGCCGACGATCGTGAGCGCCGAGCACGCGCGCCATGTGATCGAAATCATCGAGGCTGGCTATCGCGCCGCCGCGACGGGCGTCGCACAGGAACTGACGACCAGCTGATGAGTGGCGTGACGCTGGCCGCCGCCGAGGCGCCGCTGGTCCTGACGATCGATGTCGGCACGTCATCGACGCGCGCGCTGCTCTACGACGCGCGCGGACGCATGGTCGATGGCGTGTCGGCACGCGAGCGCGGCGCGCTGGTGTTCGAGCAGGGTGGCGCTGCCGAGGATGATCCGCTGGTGGCGCTGCAGCGTATCGAACGCTGCATCGATGGGGCATTGCGGCTGGCAGGCGCGCGGGCCGGCGACATCGCCGCGGTGGCGCTCGATACGTATGTGTCGAACATCGTCCCGCTCGACCGTGCCGGCCGGCCGCTGGGCCCGCTGCTGACCTACGCCGACACCCGCAATGGGCCCGACGCGCTGGAGCTGCAGCGACGCCTCGACGAGGCGGCCATCCACCAGCGTACGGGCTGCCTGCTGCGCACCAGCTACTGGCCGGCGCGGCTGGCCTGGTACCGCCGCACGCAGCCCGACGTCTGGCGCGAGGCGGCGCGCTGGGCGACGCTGGGCGAATTGCTCGAGCAACGGCTGTTCGGCACGATGCGCGTCAGCCCGTCGGTGGCATCGTGGAGCGGCCTGCTCGACCGTGAGCGACTCGCGTGGGACCTGCCGCTGCTCGAGGCACTGCGCACCGACGTGAGCCGGTTTGCCCCCCTCGCCGATGTCGATCAGCCGCTGCGTGGCCTGACACGGCCGTGGGCGGCGCGCTGGCCGGCGCTGGCTAACGTACCGTGGCTCCCGGCAGTCGGCGATGGCGCGGCCGCCAACATCGGCAGCGGATGCGCGACGCCGGCACAGGTCGCGCTCACCGTCGGGACCACCGGTGCGCTGCGCCGGGTGCGCCGGTCGGTGGGGCAGGTGCCGGCGGGTCTGTGGTGCTATCGCGTCGATCGGCGACGGCAGCTGGTCGGCGGTGCGACGAGCGAGGGCGGCAATGTCTACTCGTGGCTGCGCCGCGCGCTGTATCTCGCGGGTGGCCCGGCGGCGACCGAGCGCGCGCTGGCGGCGGCGGTGCCCGATGGCCATGGCCTCACGCTGCTGCCGTTCCTCGCCGGCGAACGCAGCCCCGGCTGGGCCGGCGATGTGCGTGGGGTGTTCGCGGGTCTCACGCTCGCGACGTCGCAGCTGGATTTGTTGCGTGCCGGCCTCGAGGCGATTGCGTTCCGCATCGCGCTGATCGCCGAACGCTTGCTGGCCGATGACGTCGCGGCGACACAGGTGATCGCCAGCGGCGGCGCGTTGCTGGCGTCGCCGGTCTGGATGCAGATCATCGCTGATGCGCTCGGCCGGCCGCTGATGGTGTCACTCGAGGCCGAGGCGACCGGTCGGGGCTGCGCGCTGCTGGCGCTCGAGGTGCTGGGCGTGCTGGCGGATGCTGCCGATGTGCCGATGACGCTCGGCGCGGTGTATGAGCCAGATCTGGCGACGACTGCGGTGTATCGGGCTGCGATGGCGCGCCAGCAACGGCTGTATGGGTTGTTGATTGGGCAGGGGTGGCGCTGAGGGGCAGGCGACGACGCGCAGGGCTGGGGAGAATGACCGAGGGATCAGGCGTGGTGCCTGATCCCTCGGTGACTGGAGCGGGAGACGGGGTTCGAACCCGCGACCTGCACCTTGGCAAGGTGCCGCTCTACCAACTGAGCCACTCCCGCGCGATGACCAGAGTATAGCACAGGTTTTGGAATCGCGCAAGTGCCCTGTGACCCTCGTTGTGATGATGGCTCGCCGTCGCCGACGAGCCATCGCGGATTGGTGGCGGCGCGGCCACCCGGCGGGCCGGGGCGCTACAGCGTGATGCTGCGCTGCTCGCGGGCCGCCTGGTAGAACGCCAGACACGCGGCCAGGTTGGCACGGGCATCGGCGAATCCCGCCTGTGGCTCGGCCTCGCCACGCATCACCGCCAGCATGTGGCTGGTGACTGCCCCCTCGCCCGCAGCGAGCTCGACCGGCTGCCAGCCCGGCGCGGCGAACCGCTGCAGCTGCACCCGCGACTCCGTCGTCATCTGCGGCGGTGCGCCGGCCATGCGCGCATCCGAGGCGAAGATGCCGTCGGTGCCCACCAGATCGAATGCCAACGCAAACCCCGGCCGCACCACGTGCCACGTCACTTCGATGGTGGCGATCGCGCCATTGTCGAACACCATCGTCGCGACGCCGAAGTCTTCGTGTGCCTCGCTGCGGTGCCGCAGGTGACCGATCTCGCCGCTGACCCGCACGACTTCGGCGCCCATCGTCCAACGCAGGGCATCGACATAATAAATGGCATGATCGAGCCAGCCACCACCGGGCGACTGTGCCGGATCGAGCCACCACGAGCGGCCGTGGACATACGGATCGCCGAACCACACGAAATCGGGCAGTGTCGCGCGCATCATGCAATACGACGACAGCGGCTGGCCGAGCGTCCCATCGGCCAGCGCATCGCGCACGGCGCGA
>CAIQIY010000645.1 GCA_903871975.1 uncultured Chloroflexota bacterium
CCGGCGAATCGATGGAGTATCTGGGCGATATCCACGCGTCCGAGACGTATCGCCGGGCGATGGTCAAGGTCTATACGCGGCGGGCGCTCGAGCAGGCGGTGGCGCGCGCCCGCGGCTGACGCGATGCCGGTCGGCACATCCCATGGTTCTGTTCCCTCCACGCCCCGGGCTGGCGTTGCGGCAGCCCGGGGCGTACACGCACCCACGCCGGCGTTGTGGCTCCTGTTCCCGGGTGGTCGTGCATGCGTCTGTGAGGCCCCGTGATGAGCGAGAACCCCTTCCCGGAGTCATCGTTTGCGTATTTGTTCCAGAAGGAAGATGAGCACTGGTGGTTCCGTGCGCGGAATCGCGTGATCCTCTGGGCAATTGGGCGCTTTGTGGGGCGCTTCGAAACACTGCTCGAGGCTGGCTGTGGCAATGGCTATGTGCTGTCGGCGATCACGCGGGCCTACCCACAAGCAATGTGCCATGGCAATGAGTATTTTGCAGAAGCGCTGCGCTACGCACGCATGAGACTGCCTGACGCTCTGTTGACCCAAGAAGATGTCACGACGATGCGTTATTCCGAACAATATGATGTCATCGGGTTATTTGATGTTCTCGAGCATATTCCTGACCATGCTCTCGCGCTACAACAATGCCATCAAGCACTGACAACAGATGGCTGGCTGATCATCAGCGTGCCCCAACATCAATGGCTATGGTCGCGCATTGATGATTATTCAAACCACCAACGACGATATTCGCGACGATCACTGGTCGATTTGCTCAATCATGAATGTTACTCGGTCAAATACATTAACTCATTTGTATCATTGTTACTCCCATTGATGATCATCTCTCGTGCCATGAATCGATCAGATGCGTCAATTGACAGCGAATGGACGATTAGTCCAACGCTGAATCGGATTCTGTTGGCGATCATGTCACTTGAGTTTGCCATGATGCGCATTGGAGTGAATTTCCCGGCAGGGGGTTCATTGCTGGTGGTTGCCCAGAAACGTCACTCAATCAGTCACGGATAGCCAGTACACATGATCAGCGCCGCAGCATCTTCGCAATCATGCACCACCCGATGGGGGCATGGGCGGTCGGCGCCCTGAGACGGCGGAGCACGTGCGCAATGCGACAGCCATTCGGATTCGCCAGACAGGCCATGGTGCGGCACAGGCACATCATGCTGGTAGCCGTGATCGGCATCGGTGCATCGGCGATGCGGCTGTGGGGCAGCGATGTCGGGTTACCATGGGTGGACCATCCCGACGAGCCCAACCCGGTGGGCTACGTGCTGGCGATGGTGAGCACCGGAGACCTCAATCCGCACGCCTTCCAGAAGCCATCGCTCTACCTGTACCTGTTGCTCGCCGCAGTCCGGCTGGGCGCATGGTGGAGCGGCACATCGCCACTGACCGAGCCACTGACGACCCACATCTACACCACAGTGCCGTGGGTGTTCCTGTGGGGGCGCACGCTGACCGCACTCCTCGGCGGGCTGACGGTGGTTCTCGCGGGGCTGGTGGCACAGCGTGCCGGCCCGCTGGCGGCGATCGGTGCGGCGGCATGGCTGGCCGTCGCGCGCTATCACCTGCAGCACTCGCAATACATCACCACCGACGTCGCCGCCGGCCTGTTCGTGATGGTGGCATGTGCTGCCGCGTTGCGCATCGCCCGCACCGGCGAATGGCCAGCATACCTGCTCGGTGGGCTGGCCGTGGGGCTGGCGGCATCGACCAAATATCACGCCGCGGCAGTCGCGCCGATGGTGGCGCTGGCCCATGTGCTGGTCTGGCGGCGCGCAGCGCCCCGCCGCGCTGCTCGGCTGCTCGCCGCCGGAGCGCTGGCCTGCCTCGGGTTCGTCGCCGGAACGCCCTATGCGCTCCTGAGTGTTGCTGAGTTTCGCGACGGCTTGCTCGGCCAGGTGGCTGCCTACAATGCCGGCCCGCAGGGCGACTTCAGTGGGAGCTGGAATCTGGCGGGGTATGCCGAATTTGCCTGGCGGAGCGGACTGACGCCGATGGGCAGCATGGTGTTGCTCGCGGGCCTGGCGTGGGCGTGGCGCAACGATCGCACGCTGTTCGCGGTGTGGCTGGCTGGCGTGGTGCCATCGCTCGCGCTGCTCGCAGCGCAGGAGACGCACTTCACGCGCAATACGATTCCGTTGCTGGCGCTGGCGGCGGTGCCGATCGGCTGTGCGTTGGCGCAGGTGCCCCGGCTGGTGCGACGTCCGGCACTGGCAGCTGTGGCGATCATGCTCATCCTCACGCCGGGCGCATTCGAGACTGGGGCGTACCTCCAGCGTCTGGCGGCGGGCGACACGCGCACGCAGCTGGCGCAGTGGCTCGAGCAGCATGTGTCACCGGGGCAGCGTGTGCTCGCCGAACTGCATGTGCCACCCGCCCGCGGCGAGGGTCGCTGGGCGGGCGTCGATGCGCTCACCGATCACGACCTGGCGTGGTATCGCGCACAGGGGTACGCCTACCTGATCGCCTCGTCGGAGCGCTGGCGCAGCTGGGACGTGCCGGCCGCATACGCCGCGTTGGGCACGCCGCTGGTGGCGTTTGGTGGTGCGACGCCGCGCGCGATGTTTGGCCCGCGCCTGTTGGTGTACGATACCGGGCTCGCAGCCGGCGCTGTCCCGCTGCCATTGATGGAGCCGGCACGCGTCGGCGGCGCGATCCTGCTCGGCGTCGCGCTGGGTGTCCCGGATGCACGCGCACCTGGGTCTGGCCTGGTGCCGGGCGTGCCATCGGCCGAGGGCGGAACGCTGGGCCTGCGTACCTTCTGGCAGGTCGATGCGCCATTCGACGGCGACTACTTCATCTTCGTGCACATTGTCGATGCCGCAGGCCAGCGCGTCGCACAGCGCGATGCGCCGCCTTGGCTGGGGAGCGCCCCGACGAGCGCCTGGCGCGCTGGCGCGCTGGTCGTCGATCACAACGACGTGGCGCTGCCCGCGTTGCCGCCCGGTGAGTATCGGGTACTGGTCGGGATGTTCGATCCGCAGCGCGGCGGCCATCCGCCAACCACCGTCGGCGGCGTGGCAGTGGCACCAGCCCTGGAAGTGGCACGCATCGTCATTCGTTGAGCGGCATCGGGCCGCTGCCGCCACGCGACACCACTGCGACGGTGCGGCCTGGCCGGGGTGCGGGCCCGCTGCGCCGCAGCAACCCGCGCAGCGCTGTTCGGTAAAGACGATGACGCCACGCCGACGCGACCGATCAGCGGAACGGCGGCGACGCCAGCACGCCACCACCACCCAGGTTCCATGCCTTGTTCGGCCCACGATCCAGATCCAACGGCGTCTCGGGCCCGAGATTGCGCAGGTAGATGTCGCCATAATTGCCGACCTGCCGAATGATCTGCAGCGCGAAGTCGTTCGTCAGCCCAAGTTCGCTGCCAAACGCCCCCTCGCTCCCCAAGAGCCGCCGGATGCGTGGATCGGTCGCCGTCTGCGCCTGTTCGGCGACCGTCGCCTGATCGACGCGCAGCTCCTCGGCGTAGATCGTCGCAAAGACCGTCCAGCTGATCACATCGAGCCACTGGTTGTCGTCGCGTGGCAACACCGGCCCCAGCGGCTCACGCGAGATCCGATCACCCAGGATGACATGCTGTTGCGGCTCATCGAGCTGGAGCCGCTTGCCGGCCAGCTGCGAACTATCACTGGTCACCGCATCGCATTCGCCAGCATCATACGCCGGATACAGCGACGCTTCGTCTGTCCCCAACCGGACCGTCACATCGATGCCCCGTGCGGCGAAGTCATCGCTCAGATTCTGCTGGCTGGTCGTTCCCTCGGCGACACAGACCGTCTTGCCGGCCAGGTCGTCGATGCTGTTGATCCCCGAGTCGCGCCGCACCATGAACGTCTGGCCATCGTGGAAGGTCGTCGGGCCGAAGGCCAGCCCGCTGACATTGCGCCCGAGCGTCCAGGTCGTGTTGCGGAACAGCACATCGACCCGACCACTGCGGATCGCCTCGAAGCGTTCGTTGGCGCCCGAGGTCGTGAGCGCGACGAACTCGACGCGCGTCGCGTCGCCGAAGATTGCGGCCGCGACCGCGCGACAGAAATCGACATCGAAGCCGGTCCAGTTGTCGCGCACGGGATCGTACAGCCCGAAGCCGGGGAGTTCGGCATTGGTGCCACAGATCAGGCGGCCGCGGGCACGAACGCGCTCCAGGATGCGCTCGGGTGCCGGCGTGGCGGCTGTGGCGCCGTCAGGCGTCGGCATGGTGGTGGCATCGGGCGTCGGCATGGTGGTGGCATCGGGCGTCGGCATGGTGGTGGCAGCCGCGCCACCGGCGGGCAGCGACGCGTCGGGCGTCGGGCTGAGCACGACGATCACCGGGCGGGGCGTCGGCAACAATGTCGCGGCCACATCCGCGCAACCAGCCAGCCCGAATGCGGCGGCCAGCCCGAGGAGTGCCGCGCGCGTATGCGCAGCGATCGAGCGAGATGGGTGATTCATGGGCGCCATCCTTCAGCACTCACGCGGATTTGCGAGTATTATAGCCGGTGTGCCATCGAATGTGCGGAAGGAAGATTGATGAACGCCGCAGAGCGCTACCTCACCGATCACCAGGATCGCTTCGTCGACGAACTGCTTGACTTTCTGCGCATCCCGAGCATCTCGGCGCTGCCGGCACACGCCGGCGATGTCGCCCGTGCAGCTGGCTGGGTCGCGGCGCGCTTGGTCTCTGCCGGCCTTGAGCACGTGCAGGTCATCCCGACGGCTGGTCATCCGGTGGTCATCGGCGACTGGCTGCATGCACCGGGCAAGCCGACGGTGATGATCTATGGCCACTTTGATGTGCAGCCAGTCGACCCGTTGCATCTGTGGAGCAGCCCGCCATTCGAGCCGGCGGTACGCGATGGCCGGGTCTATGCCCGTGGCGCATCAGATGACAAGGGCAACATGCTGGCGCCGATCCTGGCGATCGAGGCGTTGCTGCAGGCTGAAGGTGCGCTGCCCGTCAACCTGCGCGTCTGCTTCGAAGGGCAGGAAGAGATCGGCAGCCCGCAGATTCCGGCATTCGTCGCCGAACATCGTGCACAGCTGGCCTGCGACGTCGTCATCAGCGCCGACGGTGGCCAGTGGAGCGAGAGCGAGCCGATCATCCTGTTGGGGCTGCGCGGTGGTTGCGGCGTCCAGATCGACATTCGGGGCGCCGCGACCGACCTGCACTCGGGGATGTACGGTGGTGTCATCCAGAACCCGATCCACGCGCTCACGGCGCTGCTGGCGACGATGCGTGCACCCGATGGCCGCATTCTCGTCGAGGGGTTCACCGATGCGGTTCGGCCGCTGAGCGAGGCTGATCGTGCCGCCATCGCCGCAGTGCCGTTCGATGAGGGGGAATACCGCGCTGCCATCGATGTGCCGGCGTTGTTCGGCGAGCCCGGTTTCACGCCGTACGAGCGCGGCTGGGTACGGCCGACACTGGAGATCAACGGCATCTGGGGTGGCTTCCAGGGCGACGGCATCAAGACGGTGCTGCCGAACGAGGCGCATGCCAAGATCACCTGCCGCCTCGTGCCCGACCAGGATCCGACGCAGATTGTGCAGCTGCTGATCGACCATGTGCAGCGCCACGCGCCCCCCGGCGTGACTACCACGGTCACGCCGCTGCGCTTCACCGCGCGGCCATACCTGATGCCGGCCGATCACTGGGTCAACCAGGAAGTGTCGGCCGTGCTGCGCGAGTTGTATGGCCGCGAGCCGTATCACATCCGTGCCGGCGGCAGCATTCCGATCTGCATGGTGCTGCTCGAGCATCTCGGTGTCTACACCGCCAGCTTCGGCTTTGGCCTCGAGGACGAAGGCGCCCACGCACCGGACGAATTCTTCCGCCTGTCGAGCTTCGCATTCGGCCAGCGCGCGTACGTCGCGTTGTTGCGCCGGCTTGGGGCACGCACCGCATGAGCCCCGACCGTGCCTGGCGCGTGTGATGCGTCGAAAGGAGTCGCTGTGACCATTGGCTGGTTCGAAATCCTGATCATCCTGATCGTCGTGGCATTTGCGATCGGCCTGGCGTTTCGTGCTGGCTACGTACGCGGCGGCGGCCGGCGCCACTGAATGGGCATGCCCGGGCAGCACCGCCGGTCCCATGCGGGGCGATTGCGGGGCTGGGGGTGATGTGCGCTGCACGCGCGTGCAGCGCGCCGCTCGCGGCCTGAACGGCATCGGCGTCGGGGTACCAACGCGCGTTGCATGGGCGCGGTGCCGCTGCATCGCTGGTGCGGCCCAAGCCAGCACCGCGCAGTTGCATCACGCGGCCGCATCGTGCTAGAATCGCGCCTGCGCGGGGACGTGGCGAAATGGCAGACGCGCAAGTCTTAGGAACTTGTGGAGCGATCCATGAGGGTTCGAGTCCCTCCGTCCCCACCAGTCATCGCGCCGCCGGCACCCATGCGTGCCGGCGGCCCGCGAAGCGGCGGTCAGGCGGGTGCGCCCGGCACCTGCACGTAGAGCACGATGGTGTAGACCAGGCCAACCATCGAGAGTATGGCGAAGACGACGCGCACCGAGCTGCCGGCCTCGAGCAACGACGCCCAGGCGGCGAATGCGACGGCCAGTGCCGAGATCATCAGCACCAGCTGCAGCGCGTCGCCACGCTCGTTGTATTTGCCAGCCAGCTCGAACTGTGCGTCGGCACTGGCGAACTGCTCGTTGGCGACGGCATACATCTCGTCGTAGTACGCCTCGGTGAAGATGTCGTCGGGATTGGCCGCGATCGCCGCCTGTAACGGCTCGGAATACTGCGACTGGTAGTATTCCTCCAGTTCGGGCGTCGTGGCGGTGTAGTAGCCATCAAAGAGCTGGTAGTCGTAGACGATCATCTGGTTCGCGGTGAGGTACTCGGAATTGGCATTCGTCAGGTCCTTTTGCCCGAGAACGTTGTGCTCGGTCTGTTTTGAATCCGCCATGCCACCCTGATACCCCGAGACAGCAGCCAGGATGCTGAGCACCGCGACCAGCGCGCCGAGGATGAGTTCCGACGACAGGCGATTGAGCAGATTCTTGAGTGCTTCCATGGATGCGACTCCTCCTGTGCTGCTGCCATTCGCGGCAGGCGCCGCATCCTACTACGTGTCGAATGCTATGTCAACAACAGCGGCGAATGCCGCCCGGGAGAACCATGATGAGCCGTGAGACCGCCTTCTCGATGGACACGTCGAGCATCCTGTTTGGCCCGGGGGTGACGCGCGAGCTTGGCGAGCACGTGCGACAGCGTGGTGTGACGCGGGTGTTGCTGGTGACCGACCGGCAGCTGGTCGCGAGCGCGGCAGTCGCGACGGCCTGCGCGTCGTTGCGCGCGGCGGGCGTTTCGCTGGAAATCTTCGATGGAGTCGTGGTCGAGCCGACCGACGTCTCGTTGACGGAAGCGATCGAGGCGGCGCGTGCGGGCGGCTACGCGGGATACGTGGCCGTCGGTGGTGGCTCGACGATCGACACCACCAAGGTTGCGGCGCTGTACGCGCGCTATCCGGCGCCGTTGCGGACCTACGTCAACCCACCGATCGGCGCCGGGCAGCCGGTGCCGGGGCCG
The DNA here is from genome assembly GCA_903871975.1 of uncultured Chloroflexota bacterium. Classification (GTDB taxonomy): domain Bacteria; phylum Chloroflexota; class Chloroflexia; order Chloroflexales; family Roseiflexaceae; genus CAIQIY01. The sequence continues at coordinate 7,549 of CAIQIY010000645.1, forward strand.
CTGCCACCGATCTTCGCCGTCCCGACGACCGCCGGAACGGGCAGCGAGACGACTGGCGTGGCGATCTTCGATGATCTGACGCTGCATGCCAAGACCGGGATCGCGCACCGGGCATTGCGCCCGGTGCTGGGCCTGCTCGATCCCGATCACACGCGCAGCCAGCCGCCGCTGGTCGCGGCCTGCAGCGGGCTGGATGTCGTGTGTCACGCGCTCGAGTCGTTGACGGCGCTGCCGTATCATCAGCGGGTCGCTCCCGAGCATCCGGGCATGCGCCCGAGCTATCAGGGTGCCAACCCGATCTCTGATGTCTGGTCGGCGCATGCGATCACGCTGGCGACGCGCTACCTGTTGCGTGCCATCGAGGATCCGTCGGACGACGAGGCGCGTGCGGCGATGCTGCAGGCATCGGCGTTTGCCGGGATCGGCTTCGGCAATGCCGGCGTGCATCTGGCCCACGGCATGTCGTATCCGGTCTCGGGCATGGTACGCAGCTTCCATGCCCCTGGCTACCCGACGGCGCGCCCGCTCGTGCCGCACGGCATGTCGGTCATCCTCAACGCGCCGGCAGTCTTCCGCTTCACGGCGCCCGCCGACCCGGAGCGCCACCTGCGGGCTGCCGCACTGCTCGGCGCAGACACGCGCGGCGCCGCGCCCGAGGATGCCGGCGAGCTGATCGCGACCACGCTGATCGCATTGATCCGACGCATCGGCCTGCCCAACGGGCTGGCGGCGCTGGGGTACGGCGAAGCCGATCTGGACGCGCTGGTCGCCGGGACGCTGCCGCAGCACCGGGTCACGCGGTTGTCGCCACGGCCGGCCTCGGCCGACGATTTGCGCCAGTTGTTTCGCCAGTCGCTGCGGTTGTGGTGATCCAACCACAGCGGAGACGTGGCGTCAGTGGCGCAGCGTGAGGCTGAGCTCGTCGTACTCGGCGGTGTCCACGAACCCGAGCCGCTGGTAGCAGGCGCGTGCCGCATGATTGTCGGCGCGCACGTTCAACCCGATCCAGCGCGTCTGCGGCAGCAGATCGCGGCACACGCCGGCGGTGACGCGCGCCGCCAGGCCACGGCCGCGGTACGCCGGGTGGGTCACGATGTTGCCCAACACGGCGATGCCACGCTCAGGCGCATGGACATGCACGCCGGCGATGCTCACCAGCTGGCCGTCGATGCGCAGCCCCCGGTACTGGCCAGTCGCCAGCATGCGCGGATCGAACCAGTTGCCTGGATAGCCGACATCGTAGAGTGCCAGCATGTCGGCCAGATCGGCCGGGCCGAGTGCCGTCACCGCGGCATCATCGCCGGCCGTGAACGCCAGCGGGTCGAGCAGCAGCTTGCGATGACGCCCGTGGCGGTCGATCGTGTAGTGTGCCGCCAGCGCCGCCTCGGCGCCGGGCGTCATGTGGGCGTAGATCTGCGACGGCAGGAATGGCCGCGCCAGGCGCAAGAGCGCCTGCAGCTCTGCGGGCGGGCCGGCACTGAGCGCGTGCAACACCAGCTGCGCCTCGGCCAGGTAGCCGAGCAGCACCTGGCGCAGGGTGCCATCGATCTCCAGGCCGTACCACAGCGTCGTCGGCCAGAAGAAGTCGTCGAGATCACCCAGCGCATAGAGGTGCAGCGGCGCATCGCGCTCGAGCAGTGCGGCGATGACCGCGCGGTCGTGCAGGCTCACCAGACGCATCACGCATGTCCTTTCACGAGACGGCGCACGACAGAAACCACGGCGACGGTGGCGAATGCTGCCAACCCGAAGACGCCGACGTCGCCCAGGCGGCGCCGGCTCGTCGCCGGGTGGAACAGCGCAGCGTATGCGCGGGGTGGCTCCAGGTACGCCGCACACGCTGCCGGCAGGGTCGGCAGCAGGCTGCCACGCAGCAGTGGCAGGCTGGCCAGTGCGCCCAGCACGCCATACGCACCCGCGAGCCAGCGCCAGCGCCGGCTCCACGCATGCTCGGCTGGTGCCAGCGGGCGCGACCACAGCGCACCGGCCAGCAGCAGTCGCGCCGCGATCCCCGCCGGAAACGCGATGCGCCGCGCGTCGATCAGCAGGTAGACGGTCGCCATCAGCAGGCTCGACGCACGCCAGTAGCGCAGCAGGCCGGCGAGCTCGCCGCGCTGCCGCGCCGACAGCGCACGGGCCGTCAGCACCAGCGGCGCCACCACCGTCAGCGCCACCGCAGCGACGAAGTCGATGCGCACCAGGACGCGCAACCAGCCAGGGAGTGGGGCGGGTGATTCCATCGGGAGGCTCCTCACATCGATCAGATCGGTGCAGCCGCCGCGCCGTCGCGCCGCGACCCACCTCATGGCATGCGCTTGATGACGATCAGCGTCACGTCGTCGGAGATCTGGCCCTGGCTATGCTGGTTCAGCGCGCGATTCAGCGCATCAATCACCTGCTGCGGCGATGCATGCGCCGTCGCGGCCAGCAATGTCGTGAGGCGCTCCAGACCAAACAGGCGGCCCGCGGGGTCCATCGCTTCGGTGACGCCGTCGGTATAGCACAGCAGCATGTCGCCCGGCTGCAAGCACACCTCACGCTCGGCCAGCGCGACTTCGTCGAGGACGCCGAGCGCGATGCCCGGTGTGCGCAGCTCGCTGATCGCGCCGCCTGCCGCCGCGTAGTGCAGCGGTGGGTTGTGTCCGGCGCAGCAGAATCGCAGCATGCCACTGCCCGGATCGAGAATGCCGTAGAACAGCGTGACAAACATGCCCGACTCCGAGTCGCGGGCGATCCAGCGATTGGCGCGGGTGAGTGCGACGGCCGGCGGGCTGCCGTCGAGCGCGCCGGCGCGCACCAGGCTGCGCGAGAGCGCCATGAACAGTGCCGCCGGCACACCCTTGTCGCTGACGTCGGCGATCACGAAGCCGAGTGCCTCGCCAGTAGCGCCAGGCGGCACGACTGGCCCGGGGCTGCCGCTGGCGCCGTCGGCCGCGCGGTGC
>CAIQIY010000646.1 GCA_903871975.1 uncultured Chloroflexota bacterium
CACCGCCGATGCGCTCGCCGGCGTGCCCGAGGAGCCGCTCACCACCGATGCGCTCGCCGGCGTGCCCGAGGAGCCGCTCACCACCGACGCGATCGCCAGCGTGCCCGAGACAGCGGCGGTACGTCCGACGCGTGTCATCCGCGCTGGCGAGTGGCCGACCGACGGTGCCGAGCATCGGCGCACTCCGACACCAGCCGATGGGCCGTCAGCCGGCCAGGCATTGCCGTTCTGGGAGACGCAGCCCGCACTCGGCGAACACGACGCCCCCGAGATTGAGTGCTGGTCGTGTGGCACTCTCATCTATCGCGCCGCGCGATTCTGCTGGCACTGCAGGATACCAGTTCACTCGTGTGCCAACTGCCGACATCGCAACGAGACTGCCTGCAAGTCGGCGCAAGGGCTCACGAGCCGTGAACGACAGATTGCGCTGAATCAATGTCCCTGGTGGCGGCCATCCCACCTGTAATCGGTGGGGTATCCTGGCCTACCCAGTAGTGATCGCGACGCACAAACGGTGCATGATGTACGCGAATGTTGTGATGTTCGGCTGGATCGTCGGTATGGACGAGGACGATGCCTGGTCGTCGCATGAAGTGCCGGATATATGCTGCAATCGCAGCATCGATCTTCTGTGCGTTCGATTTGCGACGATCGTCATCGTACCAGACGAGATACATACTGGTTCTCCGTGTTACGCGTGCCGGCGGCCATCTGGCGCCCAGTATAGTAGAACAAATGTTCTGAGTCAAGCAGGAATCGCACCGCCTGGAGGCATGGTTGCGGGCGACGACACCGCGTGCAATCGCGGAGCCCACACCGTACCTCCAGGCGATTCGTGCTATACTGCGGGCGCAATGGCGCCATCGTTCGGCCAGCACCGCCAAGCCGCGGTACCCGTCGAGCGTAGCAGCCGGCACGCCACGGCACCCGCCCAGCGGCGAGGGGCGATGGATTCGCATCGGTGCCGGCAACTGGGGGGCCCACATGTCGCTGATCGACCGGGGATTTGCAATCGCCTATCGCCTCGCGCGCATCGCCCGCGCCGGCTACTGGGAATTGCGTCAGCCGGTGCTGTTTGGCGTGCGGGCGATCGTCGTCCGCGGCGGCCACATACTGCTGGTCCGCCATCGTGCGGGGCCGCACCCGTGGGCACTGCCGGGCGGCGGCGTCGACCGCCACGAACGTGTGATCGAGGCAGCGCGGCGCGAAGTCTACGAAGAAGCGGGCGTCATTGCACGAGGCGAGCGTGTCCTGGGGGTGTACGAAGTCTTCCATGGCAGATATCCCAACTACATCGTCGTATACGTCATGGAAGCCCGCGACACGCCGCGCCCACCACGATCGATCGAGATCGCCGACGCGCAGTTTGTCGCCCTCGATCAGCTCCCACCCGAGATCGAACCAGCCTCGGCGCGGCGCATCGCCGAATATTGTTCTGGCGAGCGCGGCATCACCGCGCTCTGGTGATCCGAGGAGCGCTTGAGATGGCCCCGTACACCCCAATCGTCGCGACGCTCGGCTACATCATGTCGCCGGATGGCCGTTCTGTCCTGATGATTCATCGTGATGCGCGCCCCGAGGATGTGCACTACGGCAAATACAACGGGCTCGGCGGCAAGCTGCATCCCGACGAAGACATCGTCGCCGGCATGTGCCGCGAGATTCGCGAAGAAGCCGATATCATCGTCGACGATCTGGTCTTGCGCGGCACCGTCAGCTGGCCAGGCTTCGGCAAACACGACGAAGACTGGTTTGGCTTCATTTTCCGCATCGATCGTTGGCATGGCACGCCGCTGACCACCAACCCCGAGGGAACACTGGAGTGGGTAGCGCTTGAGCGCATGCCGACGCTCAACCTCTGGGACAGCGACCGGCTGTGGCTCGACATGGTCTTTGCGCCGGGGCCCCGGACGTTTCATGGCATCGCGCCGTATCAGCGTGGTCAGCTGGTATCGTGGCATGTCACCCTGCTCTGATGACGAAGGAGACCGATGATGCTGGACATCCGCCTGCTCCGCGA
>CAIQIY010000647.1 GCA_903871975.1 uncultured Chloroflexota bacterium
CCTCGCGCGGCGCGTCGCTGCGGATGGCGTTGGCCAGTTCTTGTGCCGCGCGGCTCAACCCCGTATCGACCAGCACCATGCGCTCGTCGAGCCAGCGCCGCAGCACCCCCCGCGCTTGCGGCAGATCCTCGAGCTCGACGGTCGCCTGACACACCACCCGAACGATCGCGCGCGCGAGCTGGCGCTCGAGGTGGCCCGGCAGGGTGCGCAACGCGGCGAAGCTGGCGACGAGACGCTCGAGGGCATGCGGGTCGAGCGGATGCGCGTCGAGGCTGGCATCGAGCGCCATCGGCAACGCGCTGGTCAGGTGCTGGGCGGCATCGCCCTCGCGGCCGAGGCCGAGCAGCAGCGCCAGGGCTGCGTGCTGCCATGCCGGCGCCGCCGGATCGAGGCGCGCCAGCTCCTCGGCGCCGTAGGTCGCAGCCAGGGCTGGCAGGCCCAGGCCGGCGCGCCAGCGCAGCAGCGCGTCGCGCGTACGGCTGGCGTACGCACCGAGTTCGCGGCCGCGTACCACCTGCTGGCCATCGACCAGCCGCACGATCGTGTCGAGCCAGTCGGTGGTGGCCGGCGTCAGCGGGCGGTACTCGGCGATGGCGCGGATCGCCTCGCCGAGCTGCGTCTGATAGGCCGTGACGTCGGCCCACCGACGCCACTGGTGCCACGGTGCCCCGAACTCCTTCAGGCTGCTCGGCAACCGCACGAGCAGCGCCTCGGCGACGTCCGGCTCGGCGAGCGCGGCGAGCACGCGGCGCACCCCGTCGGCGAGATCGTTCTCGGCGGGGATGGCATGCGCCGCCAGCCAACCTGGGACGACGTCGGCGAGATCGGCATCGGCGGTGCCACCGCATGCGCGGCAGACATGCCCCAGCAGATGGCGCGTCATCCGTGCGCCCAGCGTTGCCGCGTCTGCGAACGCCGCGCCCAGGCGCTCTCGCGCTTGCTCGAGCGATGCAGACTTCTGCTTCGGCACCTCGCACAGCTGCGCCAGCGTCGTGGTGGCGGCCTGCGACCAGCCGGCGGCGTCGGCATCGCGGTGGTGCAGCAGCACCGCGAGCCGCTCGCGCCGCGGTTCGTCGAGCTCCGGGTAGAGCAGCCGCAGCAGCACTGAATCGAGCTGTGGCGCGACCGCCGGCAGCTGTGCCTGGTCGACCCACTGCACCAGCCGTCGGCCCAGTTCGTTCGCCGAGATCGCTCCCTCGAGCTTGCCGCTCAACTGCCCGGCGACGGCAGCACGCCAACGGTCCTCGCTCTCGGCCGACTCCTGCCAGTGTCGGGTGATCTCCTCGCGCGCCTGCCGGACAGCCGCCACGAGGCGGTCGAGCTGTTCGAGGCTGGGCCAGTTGTCGTAGGTGCCGAGGCGCGCGCCTTCGCTGCTGAAGGTGCCGAGCACCTGCTGTCGCACGCTGCCGTTGTGGTCGTTCAGCAGCTGATACAGCCGGCGCGCCGCAGGCTCGAGCAGGTGTGGCGACAGCTGCATGCGGATGCGCCAGTCGTACAACCGTTGCCAGGCGGCGGCGGCGTCGACTGCACCACCGTCGAACAGCGCCGCGATCCGGCGGACGGCATACGCCTCGGCGTGCTCGGGCAATTGACGCAGCAGCTGCAGCACATCGTCCAGTGGCGTCTCGGCATCCTCGACTGCGCCCGGCGTCCAGCTGGCTGGCGGACCGTTCAGGCCACAGCCCGCCGCGAGTTCGCCGCTGAGACAATTGGGCAGCGCCTCGCTGGCCGGGGCGACGATCGCGCCGATGAGCGCCAACGCCGCAGCGCGCACCGCTGCGGGGGCGTCGGGAGCGATCGCCGCCAGCTGGTCGGCGTCGAGGGTCTTGATGAACGTTGGCCAGCGCTGGCGCTGGGGCCAGGCACGCAGCGTGTCGGCGACGCGCGCGGCCAGCCGCTGGTTGCCGCCCTCGCGGCGGGTGTCGGTGGCTCCTGCCAACAGGGTCAACCACTGTCGCTCGCGCTCGTGCAGCGGCTGCAGCTCGACCCGGTAGTCGCTGGCGTTGCCGCATACCAGCTTGAACAGTTCGGTGGTCGAGAGCGTCACCGGGTTGCCGC
>CAIQIY010000648.1 GCA_903871975.1 uncultured Chloroflexota bacterium
GATGGCGATGGTGTGCTCGACACCGATCTGTTCAATACCTACGACATCAGCTTCCAGGGCCCGACGTCGATGGTCAACTCGCTGTTCCTGGCGGCATTGCTGGCTGGCGCAGCGTTGGCCGAGCATCTCGGCGAGGCGGAGCGTGCCGCGCGCTATCGGGCGGCGTTCGCGCGGGGCAGCGCCGGCACCGACGCGCTGCTGTGGGGCGGCGAGTACTACGTGCAGCGCCTGGTGTCGCTCGACGAACAGCGCTACCAATATGGCACCGGCTGCCTGTCCGATCAGCTGTTCGGCCAGACGCTGGCACACCTCAATGACCTGGGCTATCTGCTGCCGGCGGCGCATGTGCGCTCGGCCATCCATGCGGTGTTCCGCCACAATTGGCGCACCAGCTTCGTGAATCACCACAATGCCCAGCGGACCTACGCCCTCAACGAAGAGCAGGGGTTGATCCTGTGCTCGTGGCCGGCGGGCGGCCGGCCGCGCCTGCCCTTCCCCTACGCCGACGAAGTCTGGACCGGGATCGAGTATCACGTGGCGACACACCTGATCTACGAAGGCGCGCTGGCCGAAGCGCGCACGATCGTGCAGGGCGTCAGGGCACGTCACGATGGTATCCGGCGCAATCCGTGGGACGAAGTCGAGTGTGGGCACCATTACATGCGCTCGCTGGCCAGCTACGGCTTGCTGGTCGCCTGGTCGGGCTTTGTGGCGAATCTGCCGCAGAAGACGCTCCGGTTCGCGCCACATGCGGCCGGCGCCCGCTTTCAGTGTTTGTTCGCCTGTGATGGTGCCTGGGGCGTCTATCATCGCGAGGTCGATGACGCGGGCACGGTGCGTCAGTGGCTCGAGGTGCTCGGCGGCGACGCCGCTGCGCTCACGTTGCTGCCGTGAGCGCCGGGTGGCGGCAAGGAGGGCCGGCGATGGCGCAGACATCGGGCGAACGGTTCCGCATCGCGGTGGTGGGGCTGAAGTTTGGCAGCTGGATGCTCGAGCACGAGTTTGCCGGCCCGGCTGCCGAGTGGTTCGACGTGGTGGCGTTGTGCGATCGCGATCCGCAGCTGACCGCACAGTGGGCTGCGCGAACCGGGCTGCCGGGCTACACCGAGCTGGCGACGCTGCTGGAGCAGGTGCCGTGTGCGGTGATCGGCCTGTTCACCGGCCCGGTCGGGCGGGCGGCGCTGATCCGACAGATCGTCGCCGCTGGCCGCGATGTGATCACCACCAAGCCGTTCGAGCGTTCGGCCACCGCAGCCGAGTACGCACTGCGCGACGCTCGTGCGCGTGGCCGCGTCGTGCTGAGCAATCTGCCGGCACCGCACATGAGCCGCGACATCGCCCAGATCCAGCGTTGGCGCGATGAGCACGCGCTGGGGCGACCGATTGGCTATCACGCCGCCACCTGGTGTGCCTACCACGAGCAGGCCGATGGCAGTTGGTACGATGATCCGGCCCAATGTCCCGCGGCACCGATCTATCGCCTCGGCATCTACCTGCTCGACGACCTGGCGTGGTTCATGGCGCCGGTCACCGACGTGCAACTGGCGCAGTCGCGCATCGCGACGGGCCGCCCCACCGCCGATACTGCTGCGCTGACGTTACGCCACGCCGACGGAACCATCGGCACGGTGTTTGCCTCGTTCGCGATCGACGATGCGCAGGCATATCGCTGTGCGTTGCAGCTGCATTTCGCGCACGGCACCATCACCCGCAACGTCGGCGCAATCGCAGCAGAGCTGCCGCACCAGTCGGCGCAGCTCACGCTCAGCGCGCGCCATGCGGCACAGCAGCACGTCATCAGGAGCACGATCGACGACACCGGTGCAGGGTACCAGTGGGCGGCATTCGCCGCTGCCATCGCCGGGCGACAGACGCCCGATGACGCCACCATCGCCCGGTTCATCGCGCCGCTGCACCTGTTCGAGCGCATCGTCGCCGCGGAGGCACGGCCATGATCGGCATCGCGCTCATCGGCCAGAACGGCCACCAGCTCGATGCGGCGCGCATCCAGGCCGCCGGTGCGCAGCTCGTCGGTGCCTACGACGCGCCGCCCGGGCCGGGCCGCTGCTACCCCACGCTGGACGCCCTGCTCGACGATCCGGCGGTCACGCTGGTCTCGATCTGTGCGGCGCGCCGTGTCGATCAGCCGGTGCTCATCGGGCGCGCGTTGGCCGCCGGCAAGCACGTCCTGGCCGAGAAACCGATGGCACTCAGCCACGCCGCGCTCGACGACGTGCTGCGGCATGCCGCAGCGCACCAGCGCCACTGCTACGAGATGGACAGCAGCGGCGAGGCGCCGTATGTCGCGGTGCGGCAGGTGATCGCCGCCGGGCAGATCGGCGAGGTCGTTCAGATCATCGCACGCAAAGCCTATCCGTACGCCGACTGGCGGCCCGACGATCCGGCCATCGACGGTGGATTGATCATGCAGGCGGCGATCCATGCGGTGCGCTGGATCGTGCAGGCCTGTGGCCAGACGATCGTGCGGGTCGCCGCGCATGGCACCACTGCCGGCCCACGGCCAGGCGTGCTGCTGAGCGCCGCCGGCATCCAGGCGCAGCTGGCCGGTGGCGGTGTGGCGAGCATCACCGCCAGCTATCTGCATCGCGCCGAGAGTGGCACCTGGGCCGATGACGAGCTGCGCGTCTATGGCAGCACCGGCGTGCTCGTCGCCGCCGGTGGCGCGCGCGTGCTGCGCGTCACCACCGCAGCCGGGCAGCAGCGCCACGATGCCAGCGCCTGCGAGCCGATGCTCGACCACGTACTGGCGCGCATCCGTGGTGCGATGCCGAGCGTGGCGCCGCGCCAGCACGTCCATCCCACGCGCGTCGTCATCAGCGCCGCCGAGAGCGCCAGCCGCGATGGCGTGTGGCTCACGGTGCCCGATCTACCATGATGGCGCGCCCGCCGCGCCGTCCCGCGAGGTGCGACATGGCACAGGTCCTGCTCGTCGATGACAACCAGCGCGCACTCGAAGGATTGCGCCGCCACATCCCGTGGCATACGGCCGGATGCACCTGCGTCGGCGTCGCCGCCGACGGCATCGAGGCACTCGAGCGTGTCGCGTTGCTGCAGCCCGACGTCGTGATCACCGATGTGCGCATGCCCCGGATGGATGGCCTCGAGCTGTGTCGGCAGCTGGTGCGGCAGGCGCCGGGGGTGCGGCTGATCGTGCTGTCGGCGTATGACGACTTCGCCTACGCCCAGCGCGCCATCGAATACGGCGCGATTGGGTACGTGCTCAAACCAATCGACGACCGCAAGATCGCCGACCTCGGCCGGATGCTCGGCGACATCGCCGAACACCGGCGCCAGCATGCCGAACGGCTCGCCGCCTTCCATGCCACCGATGCCGCGCCGGCCCTGGCGGCCGCGGTGCGTGCCGGCGATGCCGCGGCGGCCGAGCAGCGCCTGCGTGCACTGCTCGACCCGAGCGCGCCATTTGGCACCATGCGCGACATCGCCAGCCACGCGCTCACGGTGCTGCTGCGCGAGCTTGCCGCCAGCGGGCAGCCCGCCACCATCGATGGATTGACCCTGACACAGGCACTCGCGCAGGTGCACGCGCTCCACGCCACCATCCCGCTGCGTGATACGATCATCGCCTGGTACCAGCATGCCTGCCAGGCAATCGGCGCGCGGCGCAGCCCGGCCGGCCGCGCCATCGTCGAACGGGTCTGCGCATATCTGCGCGAGGCCTATGCCGATCCCGGCATCACCACCTACACCATCGCGGAGCGCTTCCACATCAGCCAGAGCCACCTGTGCCAGGTCTTTCGCGCCGTCGAGCACACCAGCATCCATGCACGCCTCACCGACATTCGCATCACACACGCCTGCCGGCTGTTGCGCGAGACCACATGGCCGATCGTCGAGATCGCCCGCTGCACCGGCTATCCCGATGCCCACTACTTCACCCGTGCATTCCGCCGACACCGCGGCATCGCCCCCAGCGACTACCGCGACCGCCAGCGGTGCCCCTGAGATGTCGCTCGCCCGTCGCATCTTCCTGCTCGTCAGCGGCGCCTTCGTCGTCTTGCTCAGCATCACGGCGGCAGCGATCGCGCTGTCGTTCTCTGGCACGCTGGTCGCCACCACCGAAGCGACGCTGCAACTCGTCATGCAGCAAAACCAGCGCATCGTCAATGCTGCGCTCACCCGCGTCGACGAGCTGGTCGTCGATCTCGACAACGACCGCTACCTGTACGAGCAGCTGGTGCGCCGCGTCGACGAACGCTCGGTCGATCAGTCGATCGCGCGGCAGGAGATCGGCCGACATCTGACCCGCAGCGTCTACGTGCCACTCCGGACATCGTTCAGCCGGGTCAACTATTGGTTCTTCGTCGACGAGCGTGCCAGCGCGAGCAACCTCTACCGCACCGCCACGTTTCCTGCCAGCCGCATCAGCACCACCGCGCAAGCCAGCGGGCAACCATTCCTCGCCGCAGCCATCGCCGCCGACGGCCGGGTCGCCTGGTCGAGCGATCCCGCACGTCCGGGGCGCATTCGCGCCGCCAGCGTCATCCGCGGCCTGTTCAGCCCGGTCGCCATCCCGGATCTCGGCATCCTGCTGATCGAACTCGATGCCGCCGACCTGCTCGGCGACGTCCAGCGTTCGGACGTCGGTGGCCGATCGCGGTATCTGCTGTTCGACCCCGCCGGCACGCTGCACCCCGTCGATGCCGAGCCGCCGACGGCGCTGCCCGCGGCCGTCTGGCAGGTGCTGCGCGGCACTGATGTGGCCACGCGGCCGATCGCCGACGCGGATCGGCTGTACAGCGTGTTGCGCCTCGACAACGGTTGGCAACTCGTCGGCATCACGCCGATCGATGGCGTGAACCAGCACTATCTGCGAGTGGCCAACGTGATCGCCTTGATCACCGTCATCGCACTGGGCGTCGTGTTGCTGCTCTCGTTCATCATCGCCCGCTCGGTCTCGCGACCGATCGCCTCGCTGGCCCATGCGATGCGCCAGGCCAACCTGACTGGCACGCCGGCACTCGCCGATCGTGAATCGCGCGACACGCTGGAGATTGCGGCGTTGTATGCCGCCTATCAGGCGCAGATCAGCCACATCACCCAACTGCTTGCGCAGGTGTATCAAGCCGGCATCGAAGTGAAGCAGGCCGAGATCCGGGCATTGCAGGCCCAGATCAATCCACACTTTCTGTACAACACGCTCGACGCCATCAGCTGGTCGGCGCGCGACCAGGGGGTCGCCGATGTGCCGGCGATCGTCTCGTCGCTGGCGAATATTCTGCGCTACAGCATCGACGACTCCGAGCGCGCGGCGACGCTGGCCGAGGAGCTGGCGATTGTGACGGACTACCTGGCGATCCAGAACTATTGCTACGGGCTGGCAATCACGCTCGACGCGACCGACATGCGGGAGCTGGTGGGCAGTGTCCCGCGGCTCACGCTGCAACCGATCGTCGAGAATGCGATCCAGCACGGGTTTCTTGAGCATGGTGTTCGCGACGGCATCATCCGGCTGCGCGGCGTGGTGCACCCGGGCGGCACCACGATCGAGATCGAGAACCCGGGCCCGGCAGATGTGCCGGCGCTGCAGGCATTGCTCGACGGCCCGGCGCCACCGCGGCGCCACGGCATCCGCAACGTACACCGACGGCTGCGCATGCTCTTCGGTGATGCCGCCGGGCTCAGCTTTCACACCGCTGCGGGCGGCGGCCTGGTCGTAGCGCTGCATCTGCCGACGCTCGACCGCCCCGCCGGCGCCGGGTGAATGCTGCCGGCGAAGTCCGATGCAACGTCGTAGCACCATGTGCGAGAATGGTGTATGGTTGGATCACACGTGCGGCTATTGGGGCCAATCGAATACGAATCGGACGAACGTACCAGGGCCGATCTCCAGGCGCGTCATGCGCTGTTGTTGGTGTATCTGGCGCTCGAAGCGCCGGCGAGCCATGATCGTGACGCGCTGGCCGCGCGCTTTTGCCCGGAGTACAGCCACAGCCGGGCGGCGGCCTGGCTGCGGCAGGCACTGGCGGCACTGAGCGAATGGGCGCAGCCGAGCACCGCTGGCCGCGGGGCACCGGGGTGGGCCGGCACCAGTGGATTGCTGCAGCCCGACATCGCCACGACGGGCTGGCTGCGGATCACGCGTCACGCAGTCTCGGTCGATCCGACCCGGCTCGCGGTCGACGCATTGCAGTTGATGCAGATCCACCAGTGCATCACCGGCCACCGGCATCGCCAGATCGCGGGATGCCCGGTGTGCCTGCCCCGGCTGGCCGAGGCCGCCGCGCTGGTTCGCGGGGTCCCACTGACCGGCCTCGACGCCGCGGGCAACGACGCGCTCGAGCACTGGATCCAGGCGCGCCGTGCCCAGTTCAGCGACATGGCGCGCGATATCTTCGCTGCCCTCGTCGACACCCGCGTGCGCATGGGCGATCACGCGCGCGCCATCGAGGATGCCCGCCGCTGGCTCAAGCTGGAGCCAACCAGCGAGGCTGTGCACCGGCTGCTGATCACGGCGCTGGCACACCGCGGCTCGCGCGGTGCCGCGCTGCAGCACGTCGACTGGTTCCGCCAGCTGGTACACAGCCGGCTGGGGTTCGAACTGGAGCCGGCGACGCTCGAGCTGGAACGCCGCATCCGCGAGGGCCGCCTGGTGGCACCGCCACCGCGTCCAGCCCCCGACAGCCGCATCACCGACCCTGCGCACACTGCGCTGCGCGATCAGGTCGTCGCGCTGGTCAACGAATCCGGCCAGCGGCTGGTGAGCATCGTCGGCGCCGATGGCACCGGTCGGGCGACCTTGGCGCGCGCGGTCGCGTGGGCCGCCGCCCCGCTCTTCGCCGCAGGTGCCGCGGTCGTCTCGCTCGATACCAGCGACGATGCCCATCGGATGATCTGCATCGGCGACGCGCTCGCC
>CAIQIY010000649.1 GCA_903871975.1 uncultured Chloroflexota bacterium
GCCAACCCGACTGGGCTCAGCACCGCGGCGAAGCCGCGCAACACGCTGCCGTATTGATGCAGCACCCGCGTGCCGACGAGCTGTTTGGCGCTGGCCACCTTGATGCTCACCGCTGCCGCCGCCACGCGATCCTGGCGCAGCACGACGATGTACTGATCCGGGATGGCGTCGGCCTGCGCTGTGAGCAATGGCGCTTCGCCGGCAGATGTCTGGGCGCGGGCCGGCAATACCAACAGCAGCAGTGGGATGGCGAGCAACGCACCGACGATGGCGACCCATGCCCGATGGCGCAGCGGGAGACGACGTTGAGCCACGCTACACCTGCCTTGCGCGGTGCCGGTCATGGGCCGGCAGACGGTTGACGTATGACGGCAGTATACCATCACCCTTTCGGGTATGTGGCCGGAACGTCCGAATCGTCAGGGCGCCAGCGACGCCGTGTTGGACGAGGGATCGCGCTGTACCCCACCCCGAGGGCGCACATCCGCATCGCCGCGGTTCGATGTCATGGCGACAAAGCGCTGATGATGCGCTGAACCCGAACTGATGGCACCATCGACGCTCATCGGCACGACATGCCGGGCAGCGGGCATGGGATGAGCCGCATCGTGTGCCCCGGGATACGAGGCTGCGCGATCAGGACCGTCGCGCGCCGGCGAGTGGTCGGCGCACGACACGGCAGACACTGCGCCCATCACGTACGCATGCGACGGCCGCGCATATCATGTGCAACGGCGACGCGCTGCTAGACGGCCTCGTCCAATCGGGCCTGGCGTTCCAGCGTACGGGGCTCAAGGATTGGCTGGCCACGCCCTTCGATCACATCGGCAGTGATGATACACCGCCCGACGTGCTCCTGCGTCGGCACGTCGTACATCACCGTGAGCAACACATTCTCGACGATGCTGCGCAGTGCCCGGGCACCAGTACGCGCTGCCAGGGCGCGGTCTGCGATCGCTTCGAGCGCATCATCCGTGAATTGCAGCTCAACATCGTCAAGGCGCAGCAGATATTGGTATTGCTTGATGATGGCATTTCGCGGTTCGGTGAGGATGCGCAGCATCGACGAGCGATCCAGCGGCACCAGTGCAGCCATGACCGGCAGGCGCCCGATGAACTCAGGGATGAAACCAAATCGCAGGAGATCATCCGGCATGCATTCGGTCAGCAAAGGCTGGTCGTCTGCGGTGCTGTCCCGGCCAAAGCCGATGGCACGCTGTTTGCCGACGCGATTCGCGATGATCTGGGCCAAGCCATCGAATGCCCCACCACAGATGAACAACACGTTCGACGTGTCAAACGCGATGAACTCCTGCTGTGGATGCTTGCGCCCCGATGTCGGTGGGACATGGGCCACACAGCCCTCAAGGATTTTGAGCAAGGCCTGCTGCACGCCTTCGCCCGAGACATCACGCGTGATCGATGGATTGTCACTCTTGCGCGCAATCTTGTCGATCTCGTCGATGTAGATGATGCCGGTCTGGGCGCGTTCGACATCGCCATCGGCAGCCTGGATCAGCCGCAGCAGGATCGTCTCGACATCCTCGCCGACATACCCGGCCTCGGTCAGCGCTGTCGCATCAGCGATGGCAAACGGCACATCAAGCTTCTTCGCCAGCGTCTGAGCGAGCAACGTCTTGCCGCTCCCTGTCGGGCCGATCAGGAGCACATTGCTCTTGCCGAGCTCGACATCCTGGCTATCCTTGGCCGTACGCAACCGTTTGTAATGGTTGTACACCGCCACCGACAACGTCACCTTGGCAGCATCCTGACCGATGACATACTGATCGAGCGCTTCGCGCATACGCGCCGGTGGCAGCAAGCGTGCCGGAGCCACGCTGCGGCCCGCCTTGCGTTTCGCCGCCGGCTTGGCGGCGGTCTCCTCGGCGATGATCGTGCTGCAGAGCGCAACACACTCATCGCAGATGAA